>JAQTTC010000015.1 GCA_028711005.1 Minisyncoccota bacterium | reverse complement strand
TTGAGAATGGAGTAAAGCATTTGAAATATTTTGGGGCTCAATACTTTGTGGCTTACACAGCAGAGATTAAGCAGTTAGCAGACAAATATTTTATAAAGCTAGCTGATGTTAATGAATTTAGTGTTTACGAGATCCCCGATTCTAATTTAATAGAAGCATTTGCTGATATTAACTTAGAGTTAAAAAATAAACAATGGTTGGATAAATCAATTGATTGGTATCAAGGGATGGATCTATCTAAACCAATAGTTTTTTATCAAAACAAAAAAGAGCTTGAAGAAATTGAAACAAACTTACAAGCTCTTAGTACAGAATTGCCAATAGAGCAAACAAAAATTGAAATTAAAGAAATAAGTGATGACCATTTAGTTTTTACTACTAATCAAGTAGGTAAACCTCATTTAATAAAATATACTTATTTTCCTGGATGGTTAGCACAAGGAGGTAAGGGCCCTTACTTAATTAGTCCTAGCTTTATGATGATTATCCCTGAGCAAGAAGAAGTGACTTTAGAATATTCTTATAATTCTTGGGATAAAATAGGTTTTAGTATTTCTATTTTAAGTTTAATTATTCTTATTCTGAGTATCTTTTTTTTGTGTCCCTTCCAGAATTTCAAAAACTTTTTCATTTCGAATAATTCCTAATGCAAATTCTTTTAAATTATCCTGATTAATTTTTTCTTTTTTTTCAGTTTCTGGTATTTGACTTAAGATTTCATTAATTTTTTTCTCGATTTCTTTTTCAGATGCTTCTATTTTTTCAATAGAGGCTATCTCTCTTAAAACTAAGGCTGAGGATACTCTTTTTTCTGCTAATTCTTTGAACTCCTTTTTTAGATCTTCCTCACTCTTTTTAATTTGTTCAAGGTATTTGTCAAAAGGAAGCTGCATTTTTTCTAGCTGAGCTTTTAGTTCCTCAACCATTTTTTCAATTTCATTTTGGACAAGTATTTCAGGAAGATCAATTTTGGTTTCAGCAATTATTTTTTCTAATGCTTCTAGTCGCCATCTCTCTGTTTCTTTTTGTTTTTTTTCTAAAAGAAGACCTTCTTTAATATTCTTTTTTAAATCCTCTAAAGTTTTAAATTTACCAATGCTTTGGGCAAATTCGTCATTTAAAATAGGCAGCTTTTTTGTTTTTATTTCTTTTAAAGAAACATTAATATTTAACTTTTTATTTTGAAGATTCTTTTGTGGCCAGTCTTTGGGAACGATAAGTTCGAATTTTTTTTCTTCTCCAGTTTTCATGCCAATTATATTATCTTCAAAGCCAGGAAGAAAACTTCCTTTTCCCAAGATAAAAGAATAGTTTTTATCTTCGCCATTTTCTATTAATTTTTTATCTTCTTTTATTTGGTAGTCTATAGTTACAATATCTTCTTTTTCCGCTGAACGACTTACTTGTTCTAAATTAGCACGAGAATCTTGAAGCCAAAGTAAAGCCTGTTCGATTTCTTTTTCTTCTATAGTTAATGATTCTTTTTTATTCTTTGGTATCTTTTGAGCAATCTCCTGGTAATTAGGTAATTCAACTTGAGGAATGATGGCAACCTCAGCTTTAAATTCTACCTCTTGGTTTGGGACAATTTTTGTGATGTTGATGCTTGGGTAACCAATTGCTTGTATTTTCTTATCTTTTATAATTTTAGGATAGATTTGATCAATTGCTAAGCTTGTCATTCTTTCATAAACTTTTAAAGAAGAAAGATGGTTTTCAGCAATCGATAAAGGGGCTTTGCCTAATCGATACCCATTAATCTGTAAATCTTTATTTAATTCCTTTAAAGCTTCTTCTTTAAAAGGCAAAAGATCCTTCTGATTAAGAGAAACAATAATTTCTTTTTTTGATTTTTGAAGAGAATTGATTTTTATTTCCATTTTTATTCTTTAGTTTTAGCTTTTGTTTTTTGTTTTTTATTAGTTTCTGTTTCTTGTTTATTTATATTTTCTGATTCCGCTTCAGCAACTCCCCCATCAATTTTTTCTTCAGGAGCAAGGGCTGATCGAATGTCAATTTTCCATCCAGTAAGCTTTGCTGCCAAACGAACGTTTTGACCGTTTTTTCCAATAGCTAATGATAACTGTTCAGGAGGAACAAATACTCTTACCTCTCTTTTTTCTGAGATAACTTCTGCCTCTGAAATTTTAGCAGGACCTAAAGCAAAGGAGACATATTTTGTTGGCTCTTCTGAATAAGGAATAATATCTATTTTTTCTCCATTAAGCTCATCGATAACAGTAGTTACTCGAGTGCCTTTTTGTCCTACGCAAGCTCCAACAGGATCAACGCTTTCTTCGTTAGATTCAACTGATATTTTTGTTCTACTTCCTGGTTCACGAGCAATAGACTTTATTTCTACGACTCCTTCAGATATTTCTGGAACTTCCATTTCAAATAAGCCTGAAACAAATTTTGGATGAGAACGAGATAATGAAATAACAGGACCTCTCCCCCTTTCTTCTAAACGAAGAATATAGAACTTTTTTCTTTCACCAACGCGATAATACTCTCTTGGTATTCCTTCGTTAATATAAAGAACTCCAAATGTTTTACCCAAATCGACATAAACATTATTTCTTTCAATTCTTTGTATTATTCCACTAACTATTTTTCCTTCTTTTTCTTTAAATTCCGAAATAATATTTTCTTTTTCAAGCTCTTTTAGTTTTTGGAGAATGACTTGTTTTGCTGTTTGAGCAGCAATGCGGCTAAAATCACTTTTTACATCTAGGGGAAAAATAATTTCTTCGCCAATCTTAGCATCTGGTTTTATTTTTTTTGCTTCTTCTAAAAGAATGTGTCTATCAGGGCTAAATTTAACTTTTCGTAATTCTTTGTTTTCGCCCTCTGCTTTCTCTGGGTTTTCTTTTGGATCGTTTTCATCTATTTCTTCGTCAGTGAAAATAGAATTTTTATCAAGAATAATTTTGCTTTGCCAAAATTCTAAAACTCCATCATCAGGGTTTATTTTTGCATGGATAACCTCAGCTCTTTTGCCATACTCTTTTTTATAAGCGGCAGCAAAGGCAATTTCCAAAGCCTCAAACACTCTTTCTTCTGATAATCCTTTTTCTTCAGCAATTTGACGTATCAATGGTTTTAAAGTTTTTAAGTCTAGCATTTTTTTATTTATTTTAAATTTGTTTTTATTTAGAATTAAGAAAGATCGCCTTTGGGCGATCTCATCAATAAACTATTACTAGTTTACGCTTTTTTTAAAAAAAGTCAACTTTTTATTTAGAATCATAGTAGAAAGCAAGGAATAATTTGTATTAAATTAAAAAATCTAAAGATCTGTTATAAGTTTCTAATTAAAATCCAATGTTTTTTGTTTATAAATAGAATTTTCTCTTTAGGGGTTGAAAATAATAAATCTTAAATTATTTATTTTTTATTATGGCTAATTTCATATTTTTATTAATTTCATAGAAGGTTGCACAATGTTTCACGTGAAACATTGTGTGAAACAAAGTGTGAAACAATATTAACAAAGCCATTTCTTGGTTTTTAACAAAAGATTTGGCTTATTTATGCGCAAACCCGGCATTAAACCCGGTTTAGGCTCTATTAAGCCAAAGTTATAATTAACATTATCAAAATGTTTCACGTGAAACATTGTGTGAAACAAAGTGTGAAACATTTTAATGTGTTATTAGTCGTGTTTTATAAAAAAAAATAAGGCTTTGGGCCTGTGTTAATTTAATTTTTATTCAAATTGTTTTTTAGTGGACTCAGCGAGAATCGAACTCGCATTTCCGCAATGCGAATGCGGCGTGTTACCATTATACTATGAGCCCAATTTATTATTAAATATTCTTAATAGAATAACAAGGATATTAATAATTAACAAGAAATTATTTTTTTACTAATATTTAAAATATATTTTAAGTCAAGACACTAGAAATTTAAGTGATTGTGTTGTAAAATTAAGTAAGTTTATTCTAGTCTTTTTTATTAATGGAAAACGATGAAGAATTATAAAGTAAACAATTTAAAGGAAATTAAAAAAATTACAATTTTTCCAGGGTTAAATAAATTAGGTCAAAAAGAGAAATTTGAAAAAATTGAAATTAATAAAGGAGAGGTTGTTGCTATTGTTGGATTAACAGGAGCTGGTAAAAGTCAGCTTCTTTATGATATCGAAAAATTAGCTCAAAAGGACACAAAGAGCAAAAGAAAGGTTTTAGTAAATGATAAAATTCCTAATAGAGAATTAAGGTTTAATCCTGAAAAAAAATTAATTGCTTCTTTGTCTCAAGGAATGAATTTTCTAACCGATATTTCAGTTAAAGATTTTTTAAAACTTCATATTCAAGCTCGAGGGAAAAAGTTCAAAATACAAATAATAAAAGAGATAATAAATGAAGCGAATGAAATCAGTGGCGAACCTATTTCTCCGGAAATGAATTTATTAAATTTATCTGGTGGTCAAAGCAGGGCCTTAATGGTTGCTGATATTGCCAATATAAGCATTTCTCCTATTATTTTAATTGATGAAATAGAAAATGCTGGAATTTATAAAGAAAAGGCAATTGAAGCTTTAATAAAAGAAGGCAAAATTGTTTTAATTGTTACTCATGATCCTTCCTTAGCTTTAAATGCTACAAAAAGGTTAATTATTAAAAACGGAGGAGTTGATAAGGTTCTAGAAACTACTTTAAAAGAAAAAGGTATTGCTAGCTATTTGAGTTGGATAGAAGATTATAATTTAGATATTAGAGAAAAAATTAGAAAAGGGGAAAGGATCAACGAAGTTTATTTATTTTGTGAACCAATTAAATCAAAAAGAGAATCATGAAACTTATAATTTTTGCCGGAACTCCAGGTTCTGGAAAAACAAGCATTATAAAATATGTTATTGATGAGCTAAGAAACAAATTTAAAATTTGTTTTGTAAAATTTGATTGTCTTAAAACAGCAGATGATGAATATATTTCAAAAAAATATAAGGTAAAGAGTATTAAAAAATTAGCTCAAGATCTTTGCCCTGATCATTTTACAGCTTTAGAAATTCCTAAAATTATTAAAGAGAATCAAGATAAAGATATCATTATTTTAGAAACAGCTGGATTGTGTTTACGTTGTTCTCCTTATGTAAAAGAAGGATTAGGGATTAATGTTATTGACGTTGCTGCAGGAAGCCCTGAAAGATATGGGCCTATCTTAACTCAAGCAGATATTGTTGCTGTTAGTAAAGGAGATTTAATTTCTCAGGCAGAAAGAGAAATTTTTAGAGCCAATATTCTAAAAGTTAATTCTAAGGCCAAAGTAATAGAAGTTAACGGATTAACTGGAGAAGGAGCACTAGATATTGCTGAGTATATAAAATCATCTTCTGAATTAGGAAATAAAAAATTAACCTTAAAGCAACCAATGCCTTCGGCAGTTTGCGGTTATTGTTATGGAAATAAAATTTTGGATGAAGAGTCTTCCAGAAAAAGATTTTTAGCAGGAAAGGAAATTAAAAATTTGATTCCTAATTTAAATTGTGGTAAATGTGGTTTCAAATCTTGCAATGAATTTATTAGAGCGGTTTTAGACAAAAGAGCAAAAAAAGAGCAATGTCCTTTTATTAAAAAATAAAAAAGAAATTGTTATGGAGTTTAAAGTTGACAAATTAATTTGTGCAGGGTGTGGAGTTTGTGTTCAAATCTGTCCCGAAGGAGCAATAAAAATAGGGGCAGACGGAAAAGCTATTATTGATCAAAAAAAATGTATAAAGTGCGGTAAGTGTAAAGATATTTGCCCTCTCGGTGCAATAAAAGAAATTAAAAATTCTAAAGAAGAAAATTAATAAAATAATTATGGATAGTTCTAAAGGAAAAAAGGGGATTATAGCTGGGGTTTCTGTCGTTGCAAACATTTTTTTAGCTGGAGGGAAAATTACAGTAGGGTTTTTTTCAAAGTCTTCAGCTGTTTTGGCAGAAGGCTTGCATTCGTTTATGGATATTTTTTCTTCAGCTATAAGTTATTTTGGCATCAAACTATCAGAAAAACCAGCTGATAAAAAACATCCCTATGGTCATTATAAATTTGAAGTTCTATCTGGGATAATAATTACATTAATTTTATTAATAACGGGAATTGGGATTATTTATGAATCTTACCAAGGGTTTTTAAATCCTGAAAAAATTATATTCAGCTATTTAGTCTTTGAGATAATGGCTGTCTCGGCAGTGATCAATGAAACAATGGCTAGGTTAAAAATTTATTATGGTAAGAAAGAGAATTCTATTAGCTTACTTTCAGACGGAACACACTCAAGAATAGATGTCTATATCTCGCTTACTGTTTTTATTGGTTTATTTTTAACAAAATATTGGGTTTACGCAGATTCTTTTCTAGCTTTCTTGATTGGTCTTTATATTATTAAAGAATCTTTTTCTTTAGGAAAAGAAGCAATTGATTCTTTACTTGATTCTTCTGCCGAAGAGGAAATTGAAGAAAAAATAAGATCGATTATTAAAGATGAGCAGATTGAATTATCTTCATTAAAGACTCAAAAAAAGGGATCAATTGTTACAGCTAGTTTAGAAATAAAATTGCCAAACAATTTAAAAATTGATGAAGCAAATAGTATATCAAATAATTTAAGAAACAAATTACTTGAATCAATAGAAAAATTAAAATATATTGTTATTCAAATTACTAGTCATGAATTAGAAACTAGTTTTTATCAACCTGAATTTGGTAAAGGATTTTCATGGCAAAGACAGGGCCCTGGTGGTTACTGTGTTTGCCAAAAATGTGGATACAAAATATCTCACCAGAGAGGAATTCCCTGCTCAAATTTAGAGTGTCCAAATTGTCATTCTTTTTTACAGAGAAAATAATTTATTGGTCGGGGAACCGGGACTTGAACCCGGACTAAATCCTCCCAAAGGACTCGTGCTACCATTACACTATCCCCCGAGTTCTTGTCTCCCTGGCAGGACTCGAACCTGCAATCTACTCCTTAGAAGGGAGTTGCTTTATCCAGTTAAGCCACAGGGAGAACCTATTTATTCTATCATAATTTTGCTTGAAAGAAAAGATTTTTTGATTTATAATTAATACTCTGCTAATGGTGGCCATGGTGTAGTGGTTAGCACGGCAGTCTGTGGAACTGTCAGCGAGGGTTCAAATCCCTCTGGTCACCCTGTTTTAAACTAAAACCACCCTAATCTCTAGGGCGGTTTTAGTTTTTAGATCAATCTTTTTTCTTCCTTATTTTTTATTTTTAAGCTGGTATCTAGCATAAGAAAGATAGGCATTACGAGTTTTGTTTTCTATTGCTGCTAAAGTCATTTTTCCTTTTGTATTAAAGTTCAAATAATATAAAGCTAATAAAGCTAAGATAAAACTGACAACAAGAGAAATTAAGAAATAGTCTTCAGCTCCAGTTACTACAGTAGCTGCTCCAGCTACTATTCCATGAATGATAGTAGCACTGTCAGTTACTTTATTTTCATTATTTGCAGTTGCTTCAGCAGTGTTAGTATAACTTAAAGAAGAAACAGGGGCAGTATTAATTGCTTGGAAAGAGATATTTTTAGTAGTGCCTTGATTAAGGGTGCCAAGAGATAGCCCTGTTGTAATAATAGTATCTGCTTGGACGATTCCATCTATTTTAGTAGTTCCAGGTCTATAATTAAGATTTGTTGGCAAGATATCTTTAACAACAACATTATAAAGATTTTTATTGCTACCAGCGCTTACGGTAAGATAAAACTCAATTACATCTCCTTGAGCAGCTTGAATATTTTTAGAATATACTCTGCCTCCAGATGAAAGGTTCCGACCTAATTTGGTAAGACTTAAGTTAGTTCCTGTAGAGGTAGTGTAAATAGTTATTGATTGAGAGACTTGTCCGCAATTATCGTAGCCATAACAAGTTATATTATAAGTTGTGTTGTTATCAGGAGAAATAGCTTCATAGCCACTAGTAGCTTTATTACCACTCCAACC
>JAQTTC010000014.1 GCA_028711005.1 Minisyncoccota bacterium | reverse complement strand
ATTTTAAATATGTTTTTTAGTTTCATATTTTTATATAATAAATTCTTAATATATTTTATTTGGTATAATTATACATCATCTTCTATTAATAATAAAGACAAAGAGATCCATCTATTTATGGAAAGATCTTGAGCTCTTGAGTCTAAAGAAATATTAAGGGATTGATATGCTTTTTTTATGTTCTCTTTTTCAATTTTTAGATTATTAGAAAGATTATTAATGAGTAACTTTCTTGGTTGTTTAAAACCAGCTTTAATCATTGTAAAAAACTTTTTTACTAGAATTTTATTTGTATTTTCTTTGGTTTTTATTGGAGTTATTTTAATAACAGCTGAGTCAATTTTTGGTTTTGGTGAAAAGGAATTTTTAGAAACATAACAAATAATTCCTGGTTTAGCATAAAATTGGATAGAAGCAGCTAAAAGATTCATTTTTGGCGGTTGTTCAACTATTCTTTGGGCAACTTCTTTTTGTATCATTAAAATGATGTCTTGTGGTTGGTTTTCTGATTCTAGCAAAAGCTGGATTAGATGAGAAGTAAGATAATAAGGGATATTGCCAATAACTTTGTAATTTCTTTTTAGCTTTCTATCTTCATCCTTTTTAAAAAAATCACGAATATCTCCGTAAACAATCTTTAAGTTTAAATGATTCTTGAATTTATTTTTAAGAAACCCTATAAGTTCTCGGTCTTTTTCAATGGCAACAATATCAGCCTCAGTCTCAATGAGAGCTTGAGTTAAAATACCTTTTCCGGGACCAATTTCTAGTATTTGGTCTTTTGGTTTTATCTCTCCTGCCTGGATAATCTTTTTTATTATGCCCTGGTCTTTTAAAAAAACTTGGCCTAATCTTTTTTGTTTGTTGAATGACATAAAGTATTTTGACAAATTTAATGGCAGTGGTAAAATATAGCTGAGAAATTATTATAATTAAATATATAATATAAAAAACAAAATGAATAAAAAATATAGAAATTTAATTATTATTCTAGTAATACTTTTAATTGCTTTGGTATTTATAATTATTTTATCTAATAAGAAAGAACAAGTCGACCTTACGTATGGAGGATGGGAGTCAAGTGTTTATACAGGATTTCATCGACCCAATCAAGGAGGTTGGTCAGAACTAATTATTGTTGATGAAGAAGGAAATCAAAGCTTGCAAAGATCTATCTATTTAGGGCAGGCAAAGATTGATGGAGTTTTAGCGTATGGAGTGGAAACAGACCCCGATGTTTTAAATAACTCTGGTTCTATTCTTCAAGTATGGTACGATGAAAATTCAGATGAGATTATAAAAATGGTAAGCAAGAATAAACAAGAAGAAGACGTTATTTGTGTTAGTCAATCTTTAATGGAGTTAATAATGCCTGGGTTTGAAACATATTTACCATCAGTTTTTACACCTGATAAATATCATTCATTGATTGATTATACTTATGATACTTTTATGACTGAAACAGGGAAAACAATCCAGATAGCAAAGTTTGTTGACGAATATCAAACAGAGATATGGGTGAGCAGTGAAGTTCCTTTTGGTGTAGTAAAAGGAGTGTTTTTGCCAACTAATGTAACAGTGGTTAACTTACGTGATTTTAGCTTGTCTGGGGCAACTCCTTTAATTTCTTTATCAGAAATGATGAATTGTAAAGCAGGAGAATCATTAGATTTAGATCAATAATTTTAAAGAAAGTTTATTTTTAGATAAAGCTTGCTGGGGGAGGCCGGGGTTGACTTTTAAAATGTTTCTGTTACACTTATTGATAAGGCCTTCAAGAAGGCTTTTTAAATAGCGTTATTAATACTAAATTAACATTTTAATTTAGAAAAGACAATTTAATAAAGGAATGGATACTGTTAAAAATTGGTTTAAAACAATAGAGAAAAAACAGCAAATAGTTCCTTTGCCTTTACTGCAAGTGGTAATTGGTCTGTTTATATTTTCGTTATTCTTTGGCAATACTTATCTTTCTTCTCGTATAACGATGGTTCAAGAAAAAGGAGGAGAATTATTGATTAAAGAGTATGGTGGACCAGTAATATTAGAGAGTAATTCGTTTTCTAAAACAGCTTATGCCTATACAGAACATTTAAGTGTTGATGGGGCTCAGATTATAGAACAAAGTTTAAGTGAAAATGACCAAGAAGACTCAAGTTATTTGACTGTTATCAATGATGACAGTTTTTTAAGTATTAATTCTCCTGTTGAGGTTTTTTTACCTTTAACTCAAAGAAATACTATTATTAATTATACCGTTCAAGATGGAGATAGCCCTGGGAAAATAGCAGCAGATTTTGATATAAGTTTAAATACAGTATTTTGGGCAAATAATCTAAATTCTAGTTCTGTTATTCAACCTGGGCAAGAACTAATTATTTTACCAGTTTCAGGGACTATTCATAAAATAAAAGAAGGAGAGTCTTTATCGGCAGTTGCTTCAAAGTATAAAGCTTCAATAGACGAGATTGTTGCTTTTAATAATTTAAAAGACGAAAGCTCTGTTCGGGCAAATCAAGAAATTATTATTCCTGGTGGGGTTCTTTCTTCAGCTAGCTCTTCAGAAAGCTCTAAAAAAAATAACTCAGTAACTTCTTCAGGGCTTAAGCCAATGACTGAAGATACAAGTTTTTGGCCTAAGTACCCAGAATTTTTTGCTTACCCTACTTCCGGAGGCTGGAATAAAGGAGTCCTCCACTATTATAATGCTGTCGATATTATTAATTCTTGTGGTAGCTCTATATATGCTTCTGCTGATGGAATAGTAGTCGAAGCTAAAGGTTTTGGTGCTTATAACTTAGGCTACGGAAATTTAGTTAAAATCCAGCATTATAATGGCACAACAACTGTGTATGCTCATTTAAGCGAAGTTTTAGTAGAAGAAGGGAACAAAGTTTACCAAGGAGATTTAATAGGCCGAATGGGAGATACTGGTAATTCAAATGGCTGCCATCTTCATTTTGAAGTTCGTGGTGCTCAAAATCCTTTTGTTAAATAGGGAGTTGAGAAATAATTTTGATAAAAATAGCGACAGGAGGTATATCCTGTCGCTTTTAAAATATATGAATATATAATCTATTCTTCTTTTTTAGCGCATGAAAAGCAAAGCTTTGCTGCTGGATTAGCCTTTAAACGGTCTGTTTCAATATTCTTTTTGCAAATATCGCAATGACCATAATTATTATTATTAATCTTTTCCAGGGCTTCATTTACCTCTTTTAAACGTGATTCTAAAGCATATTCAATGGCTAGAAGGTTTTCGTATGTTTCTACTTCTTCTGCGTTTTCATCTGGCGCAGAAGATCGTTCTCCAAGATTTGGAAAGCGTGTATCATAATCATCAGGTAGCTTCTTATCTTTATCAGCAAATTTTAATAGGTCCTCTTTTAAGAGAACTTTTTCTTGCTCTAATTTCTTTTTTAATTCTGTAATTATTTTTTTGTCCATAAATTTAATATAGGTATTCTATCATAAAAGTAAAAATTTTAAAAGTCAATTGACGCTAATAAAAAAAATTGCTACTATTAAAAGCATGATAGCTAGAAAATATTTCTATAATTTATTGCGGCAGTAGTTCAGTGGTAGAACGTCTCCTTGCCAAGGAGAAGGTCGCCGGTTCAAGTCCGGTCTGCCGCTCATATTAATTTTTAATAAAGAATAATAAAAAAAGCTTGCTAATTAGCAGGCTTTTTTTTAATCTCTTCTATTATTTTTTTTGTTTCCTTTATCATAATATCTTGTAAATCACCAACATATTCTTTTAAGAAATTTTTTTTGCTTTCTTCGTTGTCTGTATTGAAAATAGTGGCCATCATTGATTTTTGAGCGTCATCTAGCCTTTGATAGGCTTGCATTAATGAACGCTCTAAGATTGTGTCATATAACCTTGAAACAGTTTCCCGGCTTTCTAAAGGAAAATTATTTAAAAAATTTTGTTGCATTTAAATATTTTTTTGTTTTTAATAATCGTTAATTAGTAAAAACAAATAATAAATTTCGACCTTTTTTATTCTTAATGATTTGTTTATTTTTTCTTACCACCTGAAGATTGGTTAACAAGATAATCTACTCCTTTAAATTCAGTCAACATAAAAAGAGTAAGAAATAATAATACTATCCATCCTGTCATCCCAAGCATTGTTCCTAAGGTAGATCCTGGCTTTTTAATAAATTCTTTTGCTTTTTTTACAGAATCTGGTGTTGTTGATTTTTTATTTTTTTCTTCAGTAACTTTTTTAATAACTTTATTTAATTCTTGCCATTTTTCTTGAATTTCAGGATTTTTCATTAGCTCAGAAGATTCAGCAAACATTTTAGATATGTTTTCAGGGTTTTTAAATAGTTCATCCATTCCTAATATTGAAGCTGTGTTTTCTAAACTCTTAGCATCTATTTTATCTTCTTCTTTTATCTCTTCTTTTATTTTTTTGAATAACTGTTTTTTTTGTTCAATTGAATTTTTTTCAATGTCTAATATATTTGTTAGAGCTTCTGTTTTAACGTTCGGATTTTGAATATCTTTAATTATAAGATCAATATTGTCTTTATAAGGGGTTCCTTGAGAAGCTAAGAGCTTTGCTACTTTTTGTAATGTTTGGTCTTTGTTTTCCCAAAAGCCCCCTCTCTGCTTATTTACAATTTTTTTAATTACTTTAATCTTTTTTTTATTTTCAAGATCCCATTCCTTGTAATTTGAAGCCATGGCTAAGGCTACTTTATTTATAGTTTGATTTCTTGCTAAATTAAAAAACCAAGCTTTTGGCTCGAGCTTATCAACTTCTGAAATAATTTTTTGAATACCCTTGTAATTATCTTTATGGCCTTGGTCTTTCCATTCGTCAATTAATTCAAAGTATTTTTCTGTCTTTTGTTTTTTTTGTCCATCCGTGCTTTCTGGTATTGCCTTAATTTTTTCTAATTCTTCATAATAATTTTCTATGATTTCTTGTTCTATTTTTAATGACTTTTCTTTCTTTTCACTTTTTATTATTTTTTTATTATCTTCTTCTATCAATTCTTTTTGGTTTTCTTCAATCTTTTTACTTTCCTCAATCTTTTTTATCTGGTCAGATAATTCCTGATGTTCTTTTTCAATTTTTTTTATTTTTTCTAAGTCTTCAGGTTCTTTATATTCTTTTTTTTCTAGTTTTTTATAATCTTTTTCTAATTCTTCTCTTCTCTCGTCATTTTCTTTTATGTTCTTTTCCGGATTTTCTTTTTTATCTTCTTCTGTTGAGTCAATAGATTCTTCTTCAATGGGTTTCTTCCAGATACCATTTTCAAAAATCCAGCCATTTTTTGTATTTTGGTTTAATTTTTTTTCTCCATCTGATGGGGTTTTTCCAAATGATGGTTGTTCAAAACCCATAATATTGAATATTATTTTTTAGTTTTTATAATTTCGTCAATAATGCCATATTTTTTTGCTTCTTCTGGAGTAAGCCAAAAATCTCTGTCGGTTTCTTTTGAAATTTTAGAGATAGGTTGTCCGGTGTGTTTAGCTAAAATTTGGTTGAGTTGTTTTTTTACTCGGAGAATTTGTTTAGCGGCAATTTCTATCTCTGTAGCTTGGCCTCCAGCTTCACCCATAACTTGATGAAGTAAGATTTCTGCATTAGGCAAGGCAAAGCGTTTCCCTTTTTCTCCAGCAGACAAAAGAACTGCAGCACCAGAGGCAGCCATTCCTAAGCAAAGAGAGGAAACATCGCATTTAACGTGTTGCATTGTATCATAAATGGCTAAGGTAGATGTTACTGATCCTCCTGGGGAATTGATATATAAAAGGATATCTTTTTTACTGTCTTGATGCTCTAAAAATAAAAGCTGAGCAATAATAGTATTAGCCAGGGAATCATCGATTGGCCCACCTAGAAAAATAATTCTTTCTTTTAAAAGGCGTGAATAAATATCATAAACTCTTTCACCGATATTTGATTTTTCAATTACTGTTGGGATTAAGACCATGTTGTTAGGGTTTTGAATTGTCATTTCTTTTATTTATAATTTTAATTATGAAATTTAGATATTTTATTATACCAAGATTAAAGGTAGTTGTAAAATGGTTCCTGGTAAAATTAAAATAAAATTAGTATAATAAAATTCAATATGGAACAGAAAGAATTATCAATTATAATTCCTGCTTATCAAAAAGGAAAATGGATAGACACTACAATAAAATCTTTGATTGGGTATTTTCCTCAGGCAGAGATAATTGTTATTAATGATGGTAGTACAGATAATACTAGAAAAATAAAAGATACTTTTAAAGATCAAATAGTCTATTTAGAAAACGAAGAGAATCAAGGGAAAGGATATAGTTTACGCAAAGGGTTTGCTTATGCTCATGGGCGTTATCTTGTTTTTACAGATGCTGATTTACCCTTTAGTGTTAAAAACATCGAAAGAGTTTTTCAGCTATTAAAAAAAAATAAAATAATTACGATTGGTCGCAGGAAAGAGTTTTATAATGATAGATTTTATAAAAAATTACTTAGACCTATTCTTTATTTTTTATTAATGATTTTTTTTGGATTTAAGTATTTTGATACTCAATGTGGGCTAAAAGGGTTTACTAAGGATCAGGGCAAAAAAATCATATCTTCTACCATAACGAATGGATTTGCCATTGATATAGAAATTCTCTATTTAGCTAAGAAATTGAATTATCCTGTGGCTGAAGTTTTAGTTGAGCAAGAGGAATCTTCTTTGTCTCCCTCTACCTTTAATTTAATCAGTATGCTAAGAGTTATTTTGGATCTCTTTATTATAAGGTTTAATAAATATGAATTATCTTAAATTTCAGAAAATATTTATTGTTTTAATTTTTGTTTTTATTTATGGTTTTTTGATTTACCAAGTTCCTTGGGAATTAGTATTTACAGATACAATGATTAGTGGTGGAGATACTGGATCACATAATTACATTGCTTATTATGCACAAGAAATTTTTCCAAAAATAAAATGGTGGTCTCCTGATTGGTATGCTGGTTTTCCTTTTCTGTATTTTTACCCTCCCCTTCTTTACTATCTAGCAGTAATATTGAGTTATGTTATTCCTTTGAATATTGCTTTTAAATTAATTACTCTTGCAGGCACCTTTCTTCTGCCACTGACCATTTTTCTTTGCTTGTTTTTTCTTAAATTTAAATTTCCAATTCCTTCTCTAGGAGCTCTTTTGAGTTTGTCTTATTTATTTTTAGAGAAGTTTTCTATTTATGGAGCTAATATTCCTAGTACTTTAGCTGGTGAATTTTCTTACTCTTTTGCTTTTGCTCTTTTCTTCTTATTTATTGGATTATTAATAAAGGGAATAAAAGAAAATAAATATTTAATTGGCAATATCTTGATTTTGTCTTTAATGGTTTTAGTTCATCCTTTTTCTGTTATCGTGTCAGTTTTAGTGGGCTTTATTGTGTTTATACAAAGTCTGATTCAAAAAGAAGCAAAAAGAGTCTTTATATATTTAGCTAAAGTTTTTGGCGCAGCTTTTGGCCTGACTGCTTTTTGGTCTTTACCTTTCTTAGCTCTATTGCCTTATACAGCTAAAATGAACTGGACAAAAGTGCTTAAAATAGAAGAAATTTTTCCTTCTTCTTTATACTTTTTTCAAGTTCTTGCTGTTATTGGTATAATTTATGCTTTATTTAAAAAAGATAAAAAAATTCTACCTCTTCTTTATATACTAGGTGGTTCTTTATTACCATTTTTACTTCTTAATAATTCTAGTGTTTGGAATACTAGATTTTTGCCATTCATTTTAATGGGAGGTTTATTAATTGCTGCCTATGGATTAGGTTCTTTATTGCAATTGACAAAAAAGATGTTTCCTTTTGTTTTTCTAATAATTTTCTCAGCAGGTTTTATTTTCTTATACTTACCAGCAAATATTTCTTATATTCCTTTTTGGATGCAATGGAACTATGAAGGGCTAGAAAACAAAGAGGCTTGGCCAGGATTAAAAGATCTCTCTGGTTTTTTAAAAGAGCTTTCTTTTGGCAGGGTAATGTGGGAATATCGCTCAGAATATGATAAATTTGGAACCCCTAGGGTTTTAGAAAATTTACCTATTTTCACTGATAAGCCTACTTTTGAAGGGTTGTTGATTGAATCTTCTCTCTCAGGGTATTTTCATTTTATTAATCAAGCAGAAACAACACAAACACCTACTTCTGCTATCGCTGGCTTGGAATACCCTACTTTTAATTTTGAGAATGGAGTAAAGCATTTGAAATATTTTGGGGCTCAATACTTTGTGGCTTACACAGCAGAGATTAAGCAGTTAGCAGACAAATATTTTATAAAGCTAGCTGATGTTAATGAATTTAGTGTTTA
>JAQTTC010000013.1 GCA_028711005.1 Minisyncoccota bacterium | reverse complement strand
TTAAATTTTTAAATCCAATTTTCAAGTATATATATATTATACTAAAAACATGTCGAGAAAGTAAAGCGCTAAACCGAAAATAGCAACAACTCCTGAGATTAACCAAAAACGCATTGTTACTTTAGTTTCTGGCCATCCCTTGGCTTCAAAATGATGATGGATAGGAGTGGAAAGAAAAAGTTTTTTCTTTTTTACTTTACGATAAATTTTTTGAGATATAACTGAAAGAGATTCTGCTATTAGAATAAAACAGAAAAAAGGAAGATATAAAGCTGTATCAGTTATCATTGCCACCACTCCCATTGTTATCCCTAAAGCCATTGCCCCTGTATCACCCATGAAAAATCTAGCAGGGTAAACATTAAACCAAAGAAAAGCAATAATACTTCCAATAAGAACACTTAAAAAAGCAGCTAAATCATACATCCCTTGAGAAAAAGCAACCACCAGTAAACAAGCAAAACCTATTAAAGAAACCCCAGCAGCCAAACCATCTAATCCATCTGTCTCGTTCATAGAAAAAGTAGCTGCAACTAAAACAAAAACAAAAAACAAGATGTACCAAACACCTAAACCAACTTCTCCAAAAAATGGAATATAAATTGCTTCTCTTCCCAATTTTGCCCAAAACCACCAAGCACCTATTAAAGAAATAAAAGTATAAATAGCAATTTTTTCTTTCACTCTTAAACCACCTCCTTTAACTCCAATTCGAAGAACTCCTAATACATCATCACCTAAACCAACTAAAGCAGCACCGATCATTGCTCCTAGGGGTAACCAAGTTTGAGAACGAGACAAAAAATTTAAAGCCCCAAAGAAACCATTTGTTATTTGAGATAAATAAAAAAATACTAAAGTTACAATTAATACAGACCCCCAAATAAGAATGCCACCCATTGTTGGTGTTCCTTCTTTCTTCTTGTGAAGAGAAATATATATTGGAGCATTATCGTCTTCACGAATTTGTTTACCAAAATGATATTTATAAAGAATATGAGTTAAAAATGGGGTTAATAAAATAGCTAGGATAGAGGTAAAAACTCCAAAAAAAAGAATTCGAATAAGATAAAAAGCTGATGAACTAAATACCATAATTATTTTCTATTAAATCTTTTGTCCAGTTATAAAGTTCCATTGTATCTCCAAAACGATCAGAGGAATTTAAAACAATGATTGCTATTACTATCTTATCATTTTTTTCAGGAAAGGGAAATTCATAAATAGTTAAAAGACAATCCCTTGCTTCTGGAGTAGTACCAGTTTTTCCTCCCCATAAATCATCAATTTGCCCAACTAAAATATTAGTATTTTCTACTTCATGAACTATTGCTCCATCAATAGAATAAACTGTTGCATCTTTTTTTCTAGTAATTTCTCCAATATAAGGATAATTTGTATAAATCTCTCTGCTTAAAGAAAACATGTCTTCAATTGTAGTAAAATTCCCTTCTCTATCTAATCCGCTAGTATCAAAAAAAGCAGAATTAACTAAACCAATCTCTCTTGCTTTTTCATTCATCAAACCAGAAAAATCTTTTCCTTTTTTCTCTAAAGCCTCTTCAAAAGCCTTAGCTGCATCATTAGAAGAAGGAATTAAAAGAATCTTTAATAAATCATCTACTTTAATTATCTCATTAACAATTAACCCTCCTACTTCTCCTTCCATGCTAACAGCATAATTACTAACAATGATTTCTTCGTCTAAAGAAAAATTGTCCAAAACTATCATTCCTGTCATTAACTTAGCTAAAGAAGCTGGGAATAAATGAAGCTTACTGTTTCTTTTAAATAATATTTTTCCAGAATTAATTTCTCCTACTAAATAAGAAACTGAACCTAATTCAGGTGGAGCAATACTTAATTTTAAAATATCATCAATAGTAACTTCTAAATTCTTTCTTTGCCAAAAACCTCCAATAAATATCATCCCCACACAAAAAATAAAAACAATCCAAAAAAAATATATTTCCTTTCTATTAGAAAAGCACAGGAAAGAACCACTTTTTTTATTACTTATTGAATTCTTCATGCTGAGGCAATTCTTTAACATCGTTAATTCCTAAATGCTGTAAAAAAGCAAAAGAAATATTATATAAGTATGTATTTGATTTTTGAGGATGACGAGTCCGCTCAATAAGCCCTCTTGATAATAATTGACCAAGAGTATAACTAGAATCCACTCCCCTAATTTCATTAATCTCTGTTCTAATTATTGGTCCTTTATAAGCAATAACCGCTAAGGTTTCTTGAGCAGCAGCACTTAAATCGTCTTCAAAAACTTCTTTCTTTAATTTTTGGATTAAAGGTGTTGTCTCTGGAGCAGTTACCATTAACCATTGTTCATTATTACAAAGAACTCTAATCCCTCTTTCTTGATTTTTAAATTCCTCTGATAAAGAGTTTAAAGCTTCTTTAATCTTTTCTTCTTTTTCTCCTGTAAGCTTACTTAATCTTTCTAAAGACAAAGGCTCTCCAGCGGCAAAAAGTAAACTTTCTATTTTTGACTTGATATCCATAGTGAACTAAAGTTTTTATCTTGTTTAATTTTTATTAAATTTTCTTTAGCTAAATAAAGAACAGCTAAAAAAGTAACAATTAAATCCATCTTCTGATCCTTGTTTGCATCCTTTACAACTAATTCTTTAAGATTATAATTTTGTCCTTGAGTTAATTTTTCTATTAATTCTTGAATCCTTTCTCTTAAACTTACTATTCTAGCTATCTTTTTTTCTTCTAAAGGTTTTACTTCTTCAAATCCAGCTAAAATCTTTTTAAAAGATTCTGCCAAATTAGAAACAGAAAAATTAAGAGGTGGTGAAAACTGAACTGCAACATCTTTCCAAGGAGCTCGGGTAAAAAGAAAATATCTTTTTTGCCATAGCTGCTGAATTTCTTTTCCTTTCTCTTTGTATTTTTTATACAATTGTAATCGATATTCTAAATCTAAAATTTCTTCCTCTTCTTCTGGCTCCATTGTTAAAACTGGCAAAAGAGTTTTTGATTTTATTAATAAAAGAGTTGCCGCGATAACTAAAAAATCTGCTAATTCCTCTGAAGCCACTAAAGCCTGGTTTTCAATATATGAAAGATAGTCTTGGGTAACTTTAGCTAAAGAAATTTCTGTAATTTCAAAATTGTTTTTTTCCACTAATTGGAGCAAGAGATCTAAAGGCCCAGAAAATTTTTGAGTACTAATTTCGTACATAAATAATTGATTATCTTTTCTCTATCTTTACTTCTGCCAAAAGAATATTTTTAACATTATTTACTAGCACAGATTTAAATCTTTCTTCTAAGGCTCTGTAAAAATAATAGCTTTCTTTTTTATATTCTACTAATGAATCTTTGCCTCCGTAAGCCCGAAGTGAAGTAGAATCTCTTAAAGACTCCATTTTTTCAATATGCTCTATCCACAAAGAATCTAATATTCTTAAAGTAATTGATTTTAACATGTCTAATAATTTTTTTTCCTCCAATACTTTTAATTTTTCCTTAAATTCCTGTTCTGGAAATTCTTCATTAATCTCTTCAAAAATTTCTTTTAAATAATCTTTTAATTGATTTTGTTCTGCTTTCTCTAAAACTCCATCTCTAATCCTATAAAAAGCAATTCTCTGTCTATTAATAACATCATCATATTCTAAAATATGTTTTCTCATATCAAAGTAGAATCCTTCTATCTTTGATTGGGCAACTTCTATTGCTTTATTAACCATTTGATGTTCAATTGCTTGATCTTCAGGCCAACCTAATTTTTTCATCATTCCAGATAAATATTTTGGAGCAAAAATTCTCATCAAATCATCTTCTAAAGAAACAAAGAATTGAGAAGAACCAACATCTCCTTGACGACCTGACCTTCCTCTTAACTGATTATCTATTCTCCTAGCTTCATGTCTTTCAGTACCAATAACATAAAGGCCTCCTAATTCTAAAACTTTTTCACGCTCTTCTTCACTAGAAGGATTCCCGCCTAAAACAATATCAACTCCCCGACCAGCCATATTAGTAGCCACAGTCACTGCATTCATTTTACCAGCTTGAGCAATTATCTCTCCTTCTTTCTCATGGTTCTTTGCATTTAAAATATTATGAGAAACTCCTTCTCTTTTTAAATACAGACCCAATAATTCATTTTTTTCTACTGAAGGGGTACCAATTAATATTGGCTGACCTTCTTTATTCCTTTCTTTTACTTCTTGAGCAATAGCTTTTAATTTTGCTTCTTGAGTACCATAAATTTTATCTGGTAAATCTTTTCTTGCTAAAGGTTTATTTGATGGCACGACAATAACTTCTGAATCATAAACTTTTTTAAATTCTTCTGCTGAAGTAAAAGCTGTTCCAGTCATCCCTGCTAATTTTTTATAAAGACGAAAATAATTTTGTAAAGTGATAGTTGCTACTGTTCGACTTTCTCTTTGAATAGGTAATCTTTCTTTGGCTTCAAGAGCTTGATGTAAGCCCCCAGAATATCTTCGATTTGGCATCATCCTTCCTGTAAATTCATCAACAATAATTACCTTTCCTTCTTTAACAATATAGTCACGATTATTAGAAAAAAGATAATTAGCTTTTAAGGCAGTTTCTAAGTGATGAACATATAGCAATCCTTTTTCATCAAAAATATTAAAACCAAAAATTTTCTCAACTTTATTAAGACCTTCTTCTGTCAAAGAAACAACTTTGTCTTTTTCATCAATTGTAAAATCAAAACCTTTTTTTAATTTAGGAACTATCTGAGTAAATTCTTTATACAAATTTGCTGCTTGTTGATCAGGAACAGAAATAATTAATGGAGTTCTGGCTTCATCAATTAAAACACTATCTGCTTCATCAATAATCACAAAATTATGCTCTCTTTGTGATTTTTCTTCTAAAGAAGAAACTAAATGATCTCTTAAGTAATCAAAACCAAACTCACTATTAGTCCCGTAAGTTATATCAGCTAAATAAGCATCTTTTTTATTGACTGGACGTAAAAATTCTTGAAAAACCTTAAAACCACCAATCTCATCTCTTTTTTCATCCAATTCTTCTCTCTTATCTGATTCTTTTAATTTATGCTCATGGTCATAAAGATAACTACCTTCCTGACTTAAGCATCCTGTAGTTAAACCTAAATAATCATAAATTTGCCCCATCCAAACTGCATCCCTCCTGGCTAAATAATCATTAACAGTAACAACATGGACTCCTTTACCTTCAATAGCATTCAAAGCAACTGGTAAAGTAGCAGCTAAAGTTTTACCTTCACCAGTTTTCATCTCAATTATTCTTCCTTCATGTAAAGCAATCCCTCCTAATAATTGAACATCAAAATGACGCTGTTTTAATGTGCGCTTGCTTGCTTCTCGAGTTAAGGCAAAAGCTTCGGGTAAAATTGAATCTAAGCTACTCCCCTGTTGAACTTGTTCCTTCAAAGATTTAATTCTCTTTGGAAAATCTTCTGGCGCTAAACCAGAAACTTCTTTTTCTTTTTCATTGATCTCAGCAATAATTTTTGATTTTTGCTTTTGATAACGAACACTCGAGTCAGGAAAAAAAATATCTAATAATGACACAATCGTAAATTAAAATTAAAAATGAAATTTATTTTTTAAAAGTCGAGCCATTCTTCTAAAACGTCCTGTCTTCAACTCTTTATCCTTAGCTATTAAATTTTTTAAATTATTTTTTAGTTTTTTTGTTACTTCTTCAATGTTTTCTCCTTTAACTTTATGAATAATATCTTTTCCAGGTACAGCAAAATTTGCTTCAGCAAAAAAAATCTCCCCAGTTTGTTGCTGTGAAGTAACTTTACCAATGGTTACCGTTAAATCAGCCTTATCTCCATAATATCCAGTAACCTTTTCTAAGCTTTTTAAATTCTTCTCAAGATATTCCTGCTGTTGATCTAATAATTTAATATTTGTCGGATTAATCTTTATATTCATTAGACTAATTTTACCTAATAATCCCTCTTAAATCAATCCCGCCCCTTGATTTAATCAAAGGGCGGAATTTAGCAAGTTTATTTTCTTTTTTTTGTAGTCTTTCTTTTAGCAGTCTTTCTTGCTTTTGGCTTAGCTTTCTTAACGGCTTTTTTGACTTTTTTAACAACTTTCTTAGCTTTTCTTACAGGTTTTTTAGCTTTCTTAACAGTCTTTTTTACAGTTTTCTTTACTGGCTTCTTAGCTTTTTTAACTGTTTTTCTAACAGCTTTTTTTGCTTTTTTAATTTTTCTTTTGGCCATTTTTTTAATTCTTGTGTCTAATTAACTTTTTTAAAAAATCGTTAGAAAATTTGACACAAAATTATTATTTTTTTCAAACAGCCGACCAACCCTTTAGGGCTTATCCAAAAGATGGATGCTGTTTGTATCTCTAAATTAATTTAAAAAATAATTTCTTAAAAATTTTTTAATTTATAATTTCAAAAAATAAGTTTTCAAAATTAATTTTCTATTCCTATTTAAATTTTAACTCTTAAAAAGGTAATGTCAATAGTGGATAACAATAATTTCTTCTTTTAATTTAATTTTAAATTTCTGATAAACTTTTTCTTTACAAATTTTAATTAAATCTAGAATATTTTTCCCTTTTGCTTTGTTAATATTTATAATCACATTGGCATGATAAGGAGAAATCATTGCTCCTCCAATTTTTTTTCCTTTAAGATTACACTGATCAATAAACCAACCCACTGAAATTTTTCCTCCCTTAATAGTTGCTCCTTTTTTGTATTTATTTAAAACTTCTTTAGCAAAAACATTTTTAAAAACACTGCCAGCTGAAGGATATTTAAAAAGGTTCCTTTTAGCCTTATAATCCCAGTATTCTTGCGCCTTTTCAATGATCCCCTCTTTTTTCCCTTTCTTTATCAACAACTCTACTTCCCAAATAATTTCTTTCTTTTTTTTAAAAATACTATCCCTGTATTTAAATTTACAATCTTTAAGAGAATAAATTTTTTCTTGATAAGTTTTTGGATCAATTGTTATAACTTTTTTTACAAGACCACCAATGTCATAACCAAAACCACCAGCATTGCAAAAAACTGCTCCACCAACTGTACCTGGAATTCCAGAAACCCACTCTAAACCTGTCCAATTTTCTTTAATAAATTTTTTTAATAAATCTTTTAACATCATTCCAGCTCCAACAACAATTTTGTTTTGATTTATCTTTTTTATTCTATTATTTTCTATTTTAATTATAATCCCTGGAAATTCTTTATTAAGAAATAAAATATTTGAACCATTACCTAAAATAAAAAAAGGCAAAGAATTTTCTTTAGCCCATTGTAAAGTTTTTATTAATTTATCTTTTGAAGAAATTTTAACAAAGTATTTTGCCTTTGTCTCTAAACCAAAAGTATTATACTTTTTTAATAAAATGTTCTTTTTAATCCAAATAGGAGTTTTCATAAAAAGGGGCCTTGGAAGGGTATACTCCAAAACTATTTGTCTTAAGTGAGTGCGCATCCTCCAAAACCCCAATTTAAGTTTAAATCATCTTAACCAAATAAGTCAACCCCATTAATAAAAAATCCCGCCCTGTAAAACAGAGCGGAAAATCGACAAATAGTTAGGTCATCTCAACAAAAGAAAAAATCTTTTACAAAGATAACTAACACTCACTTATTTCTTATTATACACTTTTTCTTTTAAAAAATCAAGTCCTAATGAGTAGGAACCTCAAAAGGTATTCTCCAAGCCTTTAAAGCAATAATAAAATCAAAAAAGATATTTCTGTTTTTAAGATAATAGAAATCATACTTTAATTTTTCTTTTGCATCCTCTACTGAAGATCCATGGGGATAATTAAGCTGAGCCCAGCCAATAACTCCTGGCTTAACTAAAGATCGAAACTGATAAAAAGGAATTTCTTCTTTAAAAAGCTTTAATAATTTAATTTCTTCTGGTCTTGGGCCAACAAAAGAAATGTCTCCTTTAATAATATTCAATGTTTGAGGAATTTCATCAAAATGTAAAAATCTTAAAATTTTACCAATCCGGGTAATCCTTGGATCATTTTCTAATGTCCAAGCTGGACCAATAGAATCAGCTTTATCTACCATTGTTCTAAATTTATAAATATAAAACTCGTTTCCTTTTAAACCACCACGAATAGATTTATGTAAAATTGGTCCTGAGGAATCTAATTTAATTAACAAAGAGATAATTAACCATAATGGTAAAGTAAGAATAAATAATATAATACCTCCAAATAAATCAATTATTCTTTTTAAAGTTTCATAAAGCTCCCAATTCTTACTATAATAATTTTCTACAAACCAAGAAGAATCTAAAAAAGAAATAGGAATTTTCTGAGTAACTGTTTCATAAAAATGAATTAAATTAACAATCTTTATTTTATAATAAATATCTGGATGTTTAGCAAAAAGAGAAAATAATTTATTAAATATAGTTGAATCAATAACTAGAACATCAATATCTTTTTCTTTTATTTCTTTTATCATCTCATCCATCTTTTCTTCAATCTGTTGAGGAGATAAAACTTGATCTATTTGATAGCCTAACTGAGGATGTTTTTTAAAAAAAATGTTTATCTCTTCTGCTTCTTTTGATTCAGAGA
>JAQTTC010000036.1 GCA_028711005.1 Minisyncoccota bacterium | reverse complement strand
AAAGGAATTTCTATTTTTTCTTTATCAAAAGCTATTTTAAGACGTTTTCTAAGTTCTCCAGTAACAGCCCACTGCTTTAATGATTTAGTCTCTCCAGTAATTTTTACAATAATTGCTGATTCAGCAAAATCATTAACCCTTAAAAATTGTGGAGTTTTCAAAATACTATCTCTCCAGTCAGGATCTTTTGCTAAATCTTCACCAACTTTATTAATTACTTTGATTACTTTTTCTAGTTTAGAATTATAAGAGACACCAATATCTAAATTAATAAAAGCAAAATATTTTGATAAATTTGATACTTTTTTAACTTCTCCGTGGGGCACATGGTGGACTACTCCATCAAGATCTCTCAATGTCGTCATTCTCATTGTAATATCTTCAACGGTTCCACAAGTATTATCAAAGCAAACCACATCTCCAATTCGATACTGATTTTCCATAATTATAAAAAGTCCCGTAATTAAATCTCTGATAAGATATTGACCGCCAAAGCCAATAGCAAGACCAGCAATTCCTGCAGCAGCAAGAAACGGACCAATAGCAACACCAACTTCCTCAAGAATCATTAAAACAAATAAAATCCAAATTACAGCATCTAGTAAAGTTGAAAAAACACGAATTAATGTATTCTCTCTTTTTTCTTCACTTTCTTTTTCTTTTATTGAACCCGAGCAAACAACTCTTCTTATAATTTTTCCAATAAACACTCTTCCAAATCTTTTCAATAATAGAGCAAAAACAATAATTGCTAAAATTCTTGGTCCATGAGTAGTAACCCAAGGAATCATAATATTATTAATAATTTCTGAAAACATAAATTCAGTTTATTTTTTTAATTTTAATTTAGTACCCAAATAGAATAAGTTAGATAACCAGCAAAACTAACCCAAAGAATATATGGCATTAATAAACAAGCTGCCAAACGAGAAATTTTATAAAAAGCAAAAATTGTCCAAACAATTGCTAACCATAAAATAATAACTTCTATAAAGGCTAAAAATGGATTTTGAAACCCAAAAAATATAATAGACCAGAGTACATTCAATACAAGCTGAGCACTAAATATAGCAAGTGCAAATTTTGTTCTTCTTTGTCTTAGTCCATGTCGCCAAATTAAAAAAGCAGCTACTCCCATTAAAGCATAGAGAGTTGTCCAAACAGGAGCAAAAATCCAATTGGGTGGATTTAATACTGGTTTCACAAGATTTGAATACCAGCCAGAAATTGACGGTATTGTAAAAAAGGAACCAATTACTCCAGCTAACTCTACAATTAAAACAGCAACTATTAACTTTAAAATATCTTTTATTTTCATTAATTTATTTTAACAAGAAAGTTCTTTAATCACAAGAAAAAATAATATTTAGTTATTTTTTAAATCTCTAATTAAGTTTAAGACCCTTTTCTTTTCACAAAAAAAAGAGTTCTAACGGCAATTATCACCCAAACTATATTTAAAACCATCACGGGCCAAGCTCTCTGAATAAAAGTATTATAAATCAAGCAAAAAGCTCCAACAAAATTTAATAATTGATAAAGATTTGATTCACCAGTAATCTTTTTTACAGAAATTAAATAATATGCCATAAGAATTAATGACATCCCTACCCAACCAGCGATTATAGGCAAAACCTCCATTATATTCCCTTATTTACTCTTCTTTATTTGATATTTTAGCTATCCATGTTGTAGCTAAAACTGCTATTATTGTAACAGAAACAGCATAAATTAACATTGGAATTATTCCTTCTGCTGTTCCAAAGTATTCTTGAAAAATTGCCTGAATAGCACTATTCCAAGCTAAGGCAGCAACTAAACCAAAGGCAGCTATTATTAAGGAAGATATTTTTTCTATAACTTCTTTTTTCATTTTTATTATTTTATTAATTATTATCTTCGACCTTTTTATCAAACAATATTTTATATTATATTCCTTGAGATTCTTTTCAGTCTCTTTATAAAATTCACTTATAATTTTTTAGTTAGCTCAAAGCGAAACAATTAACTCTGTTGTGCTAACAGGAGTGACTAACCCTGTTGTATTATCAATATCAGTGATTGTTTGCATTTTTTTATTAAATTGATTAATTGAAGCCGATGACGTAATTGTAGCACTACTATCTGTGTTAGAAACAGTGATTGAAACATCATCAGTATTGTTAATGCTTAAAGAGTATTCTCCAGAAAAATCCTTGTTTCTTTCTAATTTTATTAAAGCATCTTGAATTCCTGAATAAGCAGCATAATAAGCAATCATGCTCTTTTGATTAGCATCTATATTTTTAATACTCCAAAAGGTTACAACTGCTGTTGATAAACTGATAACAAAAATAAGAGAACCAAGAGAGATAACTGTAATTAATGCAGCTACGCCATTTAATTTATTTTTTTTATAAAACATAAATTTATTAATAAAGATAATATATTATAACATAAAAGGCCTAAAACAAAATATTTTAGGCCTTTGGTTAATATAACCATATGCCTCCTTAGGATTGTTTTTTACCAAACCCTTCAAAAGCTTTGAGAACTTCTAGTGGTACTGCAAAAATAATAGTATTTGATTGATCAGA
>JAQTTC010000003.1:22274-44267 GCA_028711005.1 Minisyncoccota bacterium | reverse complement strand
GCAGGGGCGGCAGGACTCGAACCTGCAACCAACGGTTTTGGAGACCGCTACTCTACCAGTTGAGCTACGCCCCTATCAAAAATACTACAAAGGCTACCTCTTCCCTTCTTTATGAAGCGTGTGTTTTTTACACCAAGGACAATATCTTTTCAATTCTAATTTACGCTCAACAGTTTTTTTGTTGCGACGAGTGTAATAATTAATACGCTTACATTCTGTGCATTGTAATTTTACTATAAACTCTTTTTTCATAACTATTTTATCTATTTATTACTTTTATTGTATATACTAGCAGAGCCAAAGGAGGGAATTGAACCCTCGACCTTCCCCTTACCAAGGGGATGTTCTACCACTGAACTACTTTGGCCTCAATACGTTTTAAATGGTGGGCAGGATAGGATTCGAACCTATGGAGGCCTAAGGCCGCGAGATTTACAGTCTCGTGCAATTGTCCACTCTGCCACCTGCCCAACCAATGAGCCGAGAAGAGGATTCGAACCCCCAACCTACGGTTTACAAAACCGTTGCTCTGCCATTGAGCTACCTCGGCTTCTTAAAACTATCTTGCTCCGCCTCTTTTCTCGTATAGTTCTAATAATAAATCCTGCACAACATTATCCTTTTTATCTAACCGAAAGGCTTGGAGCAAAGCCCAACGAGCAGAAGAAAAATCTTTTTGCCAAAGATATATTCGAGCTAAATTTTTAAAAACTGCTATATCTTCAGGGTGAGTTTTAAGCTTTTTTAATAATTTTTTTTCTTCCTGAACCATGTCTAAAACATGAGAAGCATCATTATCGTCTGGTAAAAGCTTGTCTTCAGAAAAAACTTTAATAATACCATTCTGCTTTCCATCTCCAACATCTAATATATTTTTTCTTATTCTAATTTTTGTTAAATTTTTAAAGATAGTTCTATCAATCCTTAAAATTATTATTCGAGAACGAACCAAAGCTTTCTCTGTAAAACCAAATAGGCAATCACCTATTTTATGATAATTTTCTTTATTAAAAAATTTATAAAACTTTTCTAAAAATTGTCTTTTTTTGTTTTCAAGTTTTTCAATTTCTATATCATTAAATTCTTTCTCTTTCCCTTGGTAACATTGAAATATATAAATTAACCCAGCAATTCCTACAATAATTAAAAGAGAAGGCAAGATATTAAACATATTAAATTTGGAAACGAATAAATCGACTAATCTCTATTTTTTCACCAAACTTAGCAATAGCTTCTTTAATTAATTCTTCAACGCTTTTTGTTTCATCTTTAACAAATATTTGTTTGTCTAAACAAATTTCTTGAAACTCCTTTTCTAATTTACCTTTTATTATTTTCTCTACAATTTCAGTTGGTTTATCAGTTCCTTTTAATTCATCAGCATATTCTTTTTCTTTCTCTTCTATAATCTCCTTGGGAACTTTACTATAAGCAACATATTTAGGATTTAAAGCAGTAATATGCATTGCTAAATTATAAGCTAATTTTTTAAATTCTTCATTATTAGCTACAAAATCAGTTTCACACCTTAATTCTACTAAAGCTCCTACGCGATGATTAGAATGGATATAGGATTCTACTACCCCACTCTTAGTATTGCTATCTTCTTTTTTTTCTGCTCTTAGCTCACCTTTTTTCTTCAAAATCTCACTAGCTTTAGAAAAATCTCCCTTAGCCTCTTCTAGGGCTTTTTTACATTCCATTACTGGAGCTTGAGTTTGTTCTCTTAATTTTTGAACATCTTCAATTTTTGCCATTAATTTATTCTTTATTATTTATTGTTTGCTCTAAAACTTGATCAACTTTATTAAGGATATATCCTATTGAAGATTTAGCGCTATCATTCGCAGGAATTGGATAATTTACTTCGGTTGGGTCATCATCAGTATCCAAAATTGATATAACTGGAATTCCCTTCTTTTGAGCCTCCCTTAGTGCTGTATCATGCGTTTTAGGGTCTATTATAAATAATGCTTCAGGTAAGCGTGACATATTTTTTAAACCAACAAACTTTTCTTCTAATTTATCCATTTCTTCTTCTAGCTTTCTTTGTTCTTGTTTTGTATATTTGCCCCAGTCGCCTGTTTTTTTCTTATTTTCGAGTTCCTCTAAATACTTTATTCTTTCACTTAATGTTTGAAAATTCGTCAAAGTACCTCCTAACCAACGATTAGTAACATATGGCAAATCATATTTTTGACATAAATCTTTTACGCCTTCTTTAGCCCCTCCAACAGCCCCAACAAAAAGGATCGTTCCTTTTTCTTTTATAATTTCTTTAATAAAATTCAAAGCTGACTCTAGCCCTTTTTTGGTTTCATCTAAATCAATCAAAGAAAGCTCCGTTGATGACTTAACAGTAAAATAACCAGCCTGAGGATGATTGTAAGTTTTTTTGTGCCCAAACTGTAGCCCAGCTTTTTTCATCATTTCGAAATCATTCTCCTGGCTGTCCTTTATCTCTTCTTGTTCTACTAATTGTTGTTTTTTATCTTCTGTCATATTGTGTTTCTTAATTTACCATAAAAAAGCTTAGGAATCAAGAAAATTTACCAATCTCTATAAAAAACACTACGACTTTAAAATCGTAGTGTTCCGGTGGGGCCCGTCCTCTACAAAAAAGAGAACTAGTTTAATATTATCACCATCAAAAAATAATGTCAACCCTTTTGCGCTCATATTAAGCTCTCTTTAGATTAATTATCTGATAAATAAAATCTTATTGATTTTAAAAAGATTTTCTGGTATTATAATTTTACTATGAAAAAAGATATTCATCCTAAATATTACCCAAACGCAATTGCAACTTGTGCCTGCGGAGCTAAATTTTCTGTTGGTTCTACAGCCGAAAAAATAGAAGTTGAGATCTGTTCTCAATGTCATCCTTTTTATACAGGCCAAAAAAAATTAGTTGACACAACGGGACGAGTTCAAAGATTTAAAAACCGTCTTCAAAGAACAGAAGATTTAAAATCTAAAAAACCAGCCCTTAAAAAAACTAAAGCGTCAATCAAAAAAACTCATAAAGAAAAGCCTGAAAACAAAGAAAAGAAAAATAAATAATGGAATATAAGGAATTACAAAAAGAAAAAGAAGAACTTTTAAAGAAACTCAGCGACCCTGAGTTTCTTTCAGATAAAAATCAATTTGAAGAAGCTTCCCGACAACTTAAAAAAATTGAATCGGAGCTAAATATTCAAAAAGAGCTTATTAAAATAGAGAAAAAGATAAAGGAAGATCAAGAAATTTTATCTGAATCAATTGACGAAGATCTTCTCGCTCTAGCTAAAGAAGACCTGGAAAAAAATGAGCAGTTAAAAGAAAAAATTTTAAAAAAGCAAGAAATAAAAAATTCGGAAAACGATGAAATAAATGAAAACATTAAAGGTATCATCATTGAGATAAGGGCTGGAACCGGAGGAGAAGAAGCTTCTTTATTCGCCCAAGACTTATTCACCATGTATCAACGCTATGCTATAAGTCAAAACTGGCCTGTAAAAATTATTAATACAAACGAAACATCTCTTGGTGGAATAAAAGAAGGAATAATGGAAATCCAAAGCCAAGAAGCTTTTAAAAACTTAAAACAAGAAGCTGGGGTTCATCGTGTTCAAAGGATCCCTGCAACTGAAAAATCAGGAAGAATTCACACCTCTACCGCTACGGTAGCTATTTTGCCTCAAGCAAAAAATATTCAAATAGAAATAAAACCTGAAGACATAGAAGAAACATTTTTCCGATCTTCGGGCCCTGGAGGCCAAAATGTAAATAAAGTAGAAACTGCTGTTCGTCTTTTACATAAACCTAGCGGTTTAATAATTGCCTGCCAAAGCGAAAGACATCAAAACCAGAATAGAGAAAAAGCTTTTGAAATCCTTAAAAACAAACTTTTTATTCTAAAAGAAGCCCAGGTGACAGGAGAGGCAGAAAAAGAAAGGCGCAACCAAATAGGCAGCGCCGAAAGATCAGAAAAAATTCGTACTTATAACTTTCCTCAAGATCGTATTACTGATCATCGCATAAAAAAATCTTGGCATAATATCGAGGAAACATTAAAAGGGGAGAAATTAGATGAAATAATTCAATCGTTTAAAAAGGAATATCATCAGAATTAAAATCTGAACCTTCTTCTAGAACAGGAAGATCTTCAACACCTGTCTCCGTTTCTTCTGGAGGCATTTTAAATTTCTCCTCCTCTTCCTGAGACCTTCTTGGCCCAAAGTTTATATTTTCAGCAATAATTTCTGTTTTTGTTCTTTTTTGCTCATTAGAATCAGTCCAGCTTCTTGTTTTTATTCTTCCTTCTACAAAAACTAATCTTCCTTTAGCAAGGTATTGATTACAAGTTTCTGCCATTTTTCCCCAAACAACAATATTATGAAATTCTACTTCCTGTTGTTTCTGGCCACTAGCGTTTACCCAAACTCGATTTGTTGCCACTCCAAAATTAGCCACTGATTGGCCAGATGGAGTATTACGAAGCTCAACGTCTCTGGTTAGATTTCCGATAATAAAAACTTTATTTAAATTCATAATTTTATTTTTATTAATTAATTTTAATTCTCGACCAACCCAACCGTTTATTTTTTAAGAATTTCATTTAATTTTTCATCTAAGTCTTCCAGACTAATTTCTTTTTCCGGCTTTTTCTCTTTCTCTTTTTCTTTGGCTACTGTATCTTCTTTTGGTTTATCTAAAGAAGACTTTTTAAAAAGACCTGAAGGAATTTTAATTTTTTGTTTAACTTCTTCTTTATGAACAACCAAAAAACGAATTATCTCATTATCAAAACTAATCTTCTTTTTTAAAGGAATAATTGATTTTTTTTCTAAACTGAATTGAACAAACCCAAAATAGGCACTTGAATGTACTTTTTTTTCTTTTTTGATTGGATAAGCTAAAGGTTTTAATTGAGGCAATTGAGAAACATTTATTAATGCTTCTAATTTCTCTAATTCCTTTAATAAATCATTAAACTTTACTTCTGCTTCTTTTTCATCTAATTCAGAAGAAAGCCAAAAAGATAACTCATAATTATTCTTGTTTTCCATAATCTTTAATTTTAATCAATTTAAATTTTTTAATTTTTTATTATTTGCTGCCAGAGTTCTTTTGCCACTTTAGGGTTATCTTTCAGAAAAGCTCTTGCTGTTTCATAACCTGCACCTAATTTTATATCTTCAAAACTATAAGTCATTCCTGACTTTTTAATAATATCTTTTTTTACCCCTAAGTTTAAAAGGTCCCCACTATAAGAAATGCCCTCATTATAAAGAATATCAAATTCTGATTCTCGAAACGGAGGAGCAACTTTATTTTTTACTACTTTTGCTTTAATACGAGAGCCAATAATTTCATCTCCTTTTTTAATTTGAGCGCGTCTTTTTAATTCAATTCTTACTGAACTATAAAACTTTAATGCTTTGCCACCAGGAGTAGTTGTTGGATTTCCAAACATCATTGTCCCTATTTGCATCCTTGTTTGATTTGTAAAAAGAATGGCTGTATTTGTCCTCGCAGCAATAGCAGTTAATTTTCTTAAAGCCCTGCTCATTAAACGAGCTTGAAGACCAATTGTTTGATCCCCCATCTCTCCTTCAATTTCGGCCTGAGGAGTTAATGCTGCAACTGAATCAACAATAATTAAATTTATTACCCCAGAACGGACCAAAGCCTCAACAATATCTAAGGCTTGCTCTCCATTGTCAGGCTGTGATATTAGAAGGTCTTTCACTTTAACCCCAATCTTCTGAGCATAATCTGGATCCAACGCATGCTCTGAATCAATAAAAGCTGCTTTACCCCCTTTTTTTTGAACCTCAGCAACAATATGCAAAACTAGAGTTGTTTTACCTGAAGACTCCGCACCATAAATCTCAGTAATTCTACCACGAGGAATTCCCCCAACCCCTAGAGCTAAATCTAGAGAAGGTGAACCAGTTGGGATGACATCAACATCTACTTTCTTAATTCCTCCTAATTTCATTATTGCTCCTTCCCCAAATTTATCTTGAAGATTTTGTAAGGTTTGCTCTAAAATATCTTCTTTAGGGTCAACTGATTTATCTTTCTTGTTATTTGAAGGTTTTTTAACCATATGAAAATTATATTAACAGTTATTGAACGATTCCGCAATAAAGAAAATTTTAAATAATAAACAGAACTATTCAGCAAAAGGGGTATAAATAACTTGACGATTTAATACGGTTTGATGGTTTAAAGCATTAATGGCTTTAAATTTAATATTATTAATTCCAGGGCTAAGAATAATCTCGTCTTTAAATTCACCGCTACCTTGGAAAGAAACTTCCTGATCATTAATAAAAAGTACTTTCCCCCTGATTAGCCTGCCAGATATTTCAAGCTCTCGTTGATCAGTAGTAAAATCATTAACAGGAGAATAAAGAATAATTGTAGCTGGTAAAACAAAGAAACTCGCTTCATATAAAAAATAAAGTAAAACTAATCCCCAAAAAAGAAATTTTAAAAATTTAGGAATAAATTTTTTAATAAATAAAAATATTTTTGGTTGATTAACAAAAAACCTATTTTTAGGAGGTATGTCACTTTTCCCAGGAAACAAATTTCTTCCATTGCTTTGCTGATAAAGATTTATAGTTTTTTCTTTATCTAATTTCAAAAAATGAGCATACTTTGCAATCATCCCTTTTAAATAAACTGGGGGTGGTAAATTTTCGTAGGAACCATCTTCCAAATTTTTAATAATTGATGATAAAATTTTTGTTTCTTCAGAAACTTTTTCTATACTATAACCCTGATCCATTCTTGCTTTCTTTAAAAACTCCCCATAAGATAAGCTTTTCTCTTGTTTTTCTTGAGAAAGATTATTAGTTGTCATAATTGTTTTCTTCTTCTTTAATAAAAACTTCCCTTGGCTTGGCACCGTCAACCGGCCCAACAACTTCATTTTCTTCTAAAATATCAAGAAGACGAGCAGCTCGTGCATAACCAATCCTTAATCTTCTTTGTAATAACGAGGCTGATGCTTTCCCCGCTTTCACTACTATCTCATAAGCTTCAGGGTATAATTCATCTTCTGCTGATTTATCCCATTTCTCTAGGTCTATTTCTTTTGGAGACGACGATTCAACAAATCCTTCTAAATCTTCAGCCAAGCCATTTTCTTCATTAAGCTTAACACTAGCTTCTTTAATAAAATCTATTAATCTATTTATCTCTTTTTCTGAAACATAAGCGCTTTGAATTCTTCGAGGCTTTGAAGAATCTGAAGCTAAGTAAAGCATATCTCCGTTACCTAAAAGTTTTTCTGCTCCTCCCATATCTAAGATTGTCCTGGAATCAACTTGAGAAGCTACCTGAAAGGCAATTCGAGACGTAATATTAGCTTTAATTAAACCAGTAATAACTTCGACTGAAGGTCTTTGAGTAGATAGAACAAGATGAATGCCAGTTGCTCTAGCCATCTGGGCAATCTTAACAATTAAAGTTTCTAAATCACGACCATAGCGCACCATTAAATCAGCTAATTCATCAATAAAAATAACAATATAAGGTAAAATAGGTTCTTTTTTCGAAACCACTTTAGAATTAAAACTTTCGATATCCCGTGATTGATAGCTAGAAAGCAATTCATATCTTCTTTCCATTTCATTCACTGCCCAGCGAAGAATTGGCAAAACTTTTTTATAATTAGTAACTACTGGGGTTATTAAATGACTAATTCCGTTATAACTAGATAATTCTACCCTTTTTGGATCTATTAAAATTAATCTTAATGTTTCTGGAGAATTTCTAAACAAAAAAGATGTAAGGATACTATGAATGCATACAGATTTCCCTGCCCCTGTCGCTCCAGCTATTAAAAGATGAGGCATTTTACTTAAATTAGTCAACAATACCTCACCTTTCACATTTCTCCCTAAAACAAATGATAGTGGAGAGGCTACTTTTTGAAAATTAGTTTCTTTAAGCAAACTGCCAAGTCTTACTAAAGAAATATATTTATTTGGAACCTCAATACCAACTAAAGACCTACCAGGAATTGGAGCTTCAATTCGTAAAGGATGTGCGGCCAGAGCCAAAGACAAATCGTTTTGAAGCGTAGTGATATTAGAAAGCTTTACTCCTTCAGCTGGCTTAAGTGTATATTGAGTTACTGTTGGACCAACATTAACTTCACCCATTTCTACCTCTATTCCAAAACTTTGCAAAGTTCTTTTAATAATATTTGCATTAATCTTGATATCTCCAACGCGAGGACGAGAATACTCAGTATCAAGTAAATTTAATGGAGGAAGTTTGTATTTATTATTTAATTTTATAAAATTAGTAATTACTTGCTCTTCTTTATTTTTTTCAATTTCTTTTGAATCTTTTTCTTGTGTTTCTTCTTTTTCCAAAGGTTCTCTTTCTACTGTTGTTTCTTCTTTTTGGGAGACCTCTTCTGAGTCAAATATAGAAGAATTTTCTGCATTTTCTTTCTCAGCTTTGGAAAAAAATTTAATCGGAATATTCAAAATTAATAAAAAACCTGATATCAAAATGGCTGTATAGGTAATCAAGGTTGCCCATAGTCCTAAATAACGTTCTAATAACCCCCCGAGTGAACCAATTAAACCTCCTTTCCCCTGAAGAAAAATTTCTGATATAGATAAAATTGATAAAAGAACAAAGAAGCAACCAAAAAAAGTAAATATATTTAAATTAATTTTTTCTGTTAAAGAACGCAAAAAATTAAAAGATATTAAAATTAATAGAAATGGAAGGATAAAATATCCCCACCCCAAAAGATAATCAAATATCTTTAGAATAAACTCACCAAAAGGACCAGCTAAGTGAAAAGCGCTTAATACAAATATTAAAGACAAAACTAAAAAAAGAATAGCAAAAATACTATTTTTAACTTCTGTATTTAGTGTATTCTCTGGAATAATTTTCCTAAAAAGATTTCTCCCTGCTCCTAGAAAATTAATACTAAATTTATTTTTTTTCTTCTTAGACATCAATGTATTTTAACATAAAAAAGGCCCAGTAATAAAGCCCCTCCGTTTTTATAATTTACTTTTTTCTTTTTAAGTGTATCTATCCGCTACTTTAGAAGCTCCGTAAGACTCAGGTTTTGTTTTAACTTGAAAACCTGAACCTCTTACCATTCCTATTATTTCTTGAAGCATGTTTTTAGTTTCTCCCTGGCTGCCGATATCTACATGAACTTCAAAGTCAAAAACAATATCTTTATTTTTAGACAAATTAAGCAAAACTTCCTCGGCTAATTTTAAAGACATCATCACTTCCTGATAGATTCTTTCTCTTAAACTATCTATTTTCTTTTGATTGAGTCTTCGCCAAAAGAACCTTCCTCCATGTCCTACACGATAAACCACTATAGCATTCACAAAATCTGTTGTTCCGTGATTAGCAGAATCCGTACCAATTATAACTTTGTATTTTTCCTTAGGGTCAGCTTTAATATAAAAAAGCACTTCTTTCAAAAGCTCCTCGTAAGTAAACAATTCCCCACTAGGTGAATAAAATTGTTTTCCATTCTCTTTCATCACAGAACTTAATAATTAACAAAAGGAAGCAATCCTGCTATTCGAGCTCTTTTAATTGCCTTTTTTAGTAAACGTTGATGCTTAGCACATAGATTGGTCTTTCTTCGAGGATAAATTTTCATTTGACTCGAAATAAAACGTTTTAAAGTTTCAACGTCTTTGTAATCTATTTCTTCTTTATTTTGAAGACAAAAATAACACTGAATCATAAATTAAAAAATTATTGTTTAACAACACTTTGGAGATAAGATATATCTCTCTCATATTTATCAGCTATAGCCATAACACTATCACCGTAAAAGCGATATCTTGTGTTTGTGCTACCAGAAAAATAAATCATTGCAGCCCGCCATTCTGCGTCTCTTGTTTGTTGGGTAGCCCCCCACCTCGCTACATATAAAGCAGCAGCGACAAAAGCATCTCTAATATCCCAAGGATTCGCTGGATAATTACCCGTAATTTTTGAAACTTCATCTTTATACATCATCCAAGTTGAAGGAATAAATTGAGCTGGACCCATGGCACCTCCCCAACCAACCTGTTGACCGCCTTGATACATTGGACAAGAAACTGGAGTTGTTTCTGGGTCTATCCCTAATCCATTACAAATTTGAACAAAAGGAGCTTGATCTCTTTCAGGCTTCATTATCACTCGGTAGCTTTTATATGGAGGGTCTCCAGGTCTATTGCAAGTCCCTACATTTTGCCCTAAATTTGATTCCTGAGTCAAAATTGCTAGAAGAAAAGATGTTCTTACCCCTGTACGACTACTAACCCAATTAGCAATTTCTAGAGCTTCGCCAAAAGTTACCTGAGTTTGAACTCCCATTAATTGATAAATTCTACCTTTAATTTCAGCCGCTTTTTGTTTTGATTCTGCTAACATTTGCTGATATCGAGCTTCATTACCCTGAGTAACATTTAAAAGTTGTGCCTGCTCACTTTTTGTAGACTCTAATTCTTGCTTCTGTAACATTTGCATTGCTAATAATTTCTGGTTTTCATCCTTATCATTAGATAAGGCCTGGTTTTGATTATTTAAAGTAGTTTTTAGTTCTTCAAGTTCTTCAATATTTTCAAGAACTTTTTCCTGAATACTATGGAGGGCATTAGAGTAGTCAAAAAAGTCACTTATTGTCCCTGAGCCAAGTAATATCTCAAGAAGTGAAGTTTGATTTAATTGAGAAAAAGATTGGATTAAATTAGCTAGATTCTCTCTCGTAGCATTAATCTTATCTGTCGTTTTAAAAATAGAAGTTGTTGTTTCATCTATTCTCACATTTAAATAGTCAAGATTAAGACTGGTAGATTTAATTTGAAGGCTTATCTGCCCGGCTTTATTTTTTAACTCATTAATTTTTCTTTGAAGAGTTTCTTTTTCTTGTTGAGTAGTTGCCACTAACTGCTCATATTGAGCTATTTCTTTTTCAACAGCTTCTAATTCTTTCTGCAACCTTGCTCTTTCTTCGTCATAAAGAGCTTCGGCCTCTCTCGACTGGAAAAAAATAGGCGCCATTACACTATTTTGGGTGATTGAAACCAAAATAAAAAATAAAACTACTAAAGAAAAAACTTTTTGCTGAATGATTTTCTTTCGCCAAAACGAAGAAAATAAAACATGCTTATTTTCCTTTTTAAATCTTGTTTCCTCTTTAAGAGGAGAAAAAATATCTCTAACTTTTTTTCTGGAAACTGATTTTATAATCATTTTCTAAATAGAAATTCTATTTTAAATCTATTTTGAAGAATCATCCTTACCTTCTTCTTTTTCTTCTTTTGGCTCTTTTTTAGTTTCCTCAACTTCACCTTCTTTTTCTTCCTTGTCTTCACCCACTACTTCAACTTCTTCTACGGACTTATCTTCTCCTAATTCTTTTTCTAATTCTTCTTCTGAAATAGGTTCGCTAACGCTTGCTATTGGTGTATTCTCTTCAACCAAAACTTTTACTTCTGAAGAGAATTTAATATCGTGAACATAAATAGTTTGATCAAAATCAGTAAGAACAGAAATATCTACAGGGATTTCATGCGGCAAGTCTTTCGGTAAAGCCTCAACTTCAATCTCATTCATTGATTTGATCAAAACACCCCCTTTATTAACTGCTGGAGATTCCCCAATAAAAACTACAGGAATATGAGCTTTTATTAATTTATTCATTTCTACTTCATAAAAATCAACATGCATTGGTGAACCATTCAAAAAGTGATTACTAACATCCTGAACCAAAACATTTTTTACCTGCTCTTTGCCTTGGTCTTCAAAAACCAAATCAATGATATTAGTATCACCTGATTTTTTATAAATATTATTAAAATCCTGAGATTTCATCTCTAAGGGGAGTGTTTCGGTTTTTTTACCATAAAGAATAGCAGGAATAAAGCCTTTTTCTCTAAGGGCTTTATTCTTTTTACCAAAAACTGTTCTTTTTTTAGCTTTTAATATTAATTTATCCATATTATTCCTGCTTATTCTAGCGGAAAATCTCTTAAAAAGCAAGCTAAGGTTTATTTTTTAGAATTTTTTGAAAGTAAGTTATTTTTTCCGATGGATTTTCTGATTCAAAAATAGCTGAACCAATAGCAATAAAATCAACGCCCGAATCTTTCACCTTCTCTATATTTTTTTCATTTATCCCCCCATCTACTTCACAGAAAACTTTTGGGTATTCTTTCTTAAGTTTTGCTATCCTATCGAGAACAAACCATTGAAAATCTTGCCCTGAAGGGCCAGGGGAAACACTCATAATAGTAACAAAAGAAACTTTATCTAAATATTGATTAATACCTTCAAAAGAAGTCTCGGGATTAATCGCTATACCAAATTCTGTTTCATTCTCTTGGCAAAGACTGTAAAGCAAAGAAAAATCTTTTATTGATTCGTGATGAATAATAACTCTTTTTGGTAAAACTTCTAACCAATATGGTAAAACTTGCTCGGGATTATGAACCATTAAATGAAGTTCAAATTTTCTATCTATTTTTTTAATCTTTTTTAAAATTTCAGGACTATTCCAAGTTTTCCAAGAAGTAAACTTACCATCAGCAATGTCAAGTTGAAAAATACCTTTAAAATCTCTGAGTAAACGAATTCTCTCTTCGAGTTTTTGAGTTGTTTTGGTGTTAATAACTGGAATAAGCTTAGCCACAATAATAAATAAAAATTTAATTTTCTTTAGTTAGAGAACTTAATTGGTTAATTTTCTCTATCCTCCTCAAATAACGTTCTTCTTTTTTAAAATCAGCTTCTAGCCAATTACGAACTATAGTTTTAGCTGTAGCAGGATCTGTTAGATCAGCCGATAAACATAAAATATTAATATTAGCTGACTGCTTAGCCTCTTTTGCCATATAACCAGAGAGACAAAGACCTGCCCTGATACCTTTTATTTTATTAGCAGCAATACTCATCCCAATCCCTGAACCACAAATAAGAATTCCCTTATCTCTTTCACTAGAAGACACCTTTAAGGCTACTTCTTTTGCAAAATCCGGATAATCATCATTTTGATCATGATTTAAATTACCTAAATCATTAAATTCAATTTTTTCTTCTTTTAAGAATTTTTTAATTTCTTCTTTTAAATTATATCCTCGATGGTCTGCTCCTATATATAACATAATAATTAAATTTTTTTAATTTGTTTTAACAGCGTTGAAGAATATGCCCATTCGTTGTCATACCAAACTAAAACTTTTACTAAATCCTTATCAACTACATTAGTAAACCCTAAGTCAATGATTGCTGGCGCTGAAGTACCAACTATGTCCGATGAAACCAATGAATCATCAGCTATTTCTAAAATCCCTTTCCACTTTATATCTTGAACTGCTTTTTTAAAAATTTCATTAATTTCTTCAACCGAAGTAGGCTTTTTAGAGACAAAAGTAATGTCAGCAATCGAGCCACAAACAACCGGAACTCTCAAAGCAATCCCATCAAATTTATTTTCCAAACTTTTAATTACTTTTGTAACACATTTTGCAGCCCCAGTAGTAGAGGGGATAATGCTTTGGCTTGCTGCTCTTCCTCTCCGCCAGTCACTTGAGTTGGGACTATCTACAGAACGTTGTGTAGAAGTATAAGCATGAACTGTATTCAAAATAGCTTTCTCGACCCCAACACTCTCTTCTAGAACCTTGATCACTGGGGCAACTGCATTGGTTGTACAAGATCCATTAGAAATTATATTAAACCTATCAAACTCTTCATCATTAATTCCAACTAGGACTGTTCTTCCTTCTTTACCTTCTTCTTCTTTTACTGGAGCAGTAATAATTACTTTTTTAGCCCCTGCTTTAATATGATCTTTAGCCTTAGAATAATCACTAAAAGCACCTGTTGATTCAATTACCAAATCTATTTTTAAATCTTCCCAAGGTAAATTTTTAGGATCTTTTTCTGTAAAAAAGGGGATTATCTGACCATCAATAATTAATTCTTTTTTTGTTTCTTCTAGATGAGTTTTAATGTCTTTTTCATATTTTCCATAAACTGTATCATGCTCCAAAAGATAGGCTAAATTTTCTAAATCAGCCAAATCATTGATCCCAACTATATTAATTTTTGGGTCTCCAAAGGCTAGGCGGAAAAAAGATCTTCCTATCCTTCCAAAACCATTAATAGCAATACGCATAATTAATTTTTAAATTATTTTTTAAATAAATCTACAATTGATTGACCAAATTCATAAGCCACCTCTGGACTATTAGCAGTAATAATGTTTTCGCTAATAACTATAGATTCGTCTGAATATATTCCACCGTTTTCTTCTAAAATTTTTATATAATCTTTATTCAAAGAAGAAGACCAAACTGTTGCTTTCTTATTTTCTAAGATTCCTGCTTTTGCTAATAGAGCCGGGGCAACACAAATCGCTGCCACTACTTTGTCTTTTTCATAAAAGTTTTGAGATAATTTTAAAAACCCTTCATTATCAAGCTCTTTTGCCATTCCTGGTCCTCCACAAAAAACGACAGCTTCATAATCACCTGTCTGGACTTCATCGACTTTAATATCAATAATCACTTCTCCTCCTTCAATTCCCTTAGCTAAACCTTTTTGAGTGCTTACTGTTTCAACTAAAAAACCAACTTTTTCAAAAACTTCTTTAGGAACAAAATATTCCTTATCCTGAAAATCATTAAAAGCTATAACTAATAAAATTTTTTTACCTTCTATCATTTGACTAGTTGGTTTAATTTCTTTTGGAACAAAAAAAGATAAAGGTATACTCCATAAAATCAATCCAGCAATAACCAAAATTAAGACTGTTGAGTAGATAATTTTCTTTAGCATTTATTAAATTATAGCACAAAAAATAATACTAACCAAAAACAGTGCTTAATTAAGCACTGTTTTTTTATTTTATTCTGCTTGGCTAAGACCTAAAATTTCTTCTAAAAGTGGCTTATTGAAACCAATCACAATCTTATCATCAATTTCTATAACTGGAACTCCCATTTGACCACTTTTTTCTACCATTTTTTGAGCTGCTTGCTGATCAACGCTCACATCAACTTCCTCGAAAGGCAATTCTAAAGAAGAAATAAATTCTTTAGCTGCATTACACCAAGGACAAGCTGGAGCTGAATAAATTGTTATCTTCATGTTTTTTTTATTAAATAAAAGATTGAATCTGCTCTTTTAATATATTATAAGGGATTATTCCTAAACTTTCTCCTTTCTCGTCAGTAACCATTCTATGGTTTAAAAACGTTACCGGAGTGTTGTTGATATTTTTCTCAATAAACCCTATTCGTGTTTGTTCTTCAACTAATTCTGTGTATTTACCTAATTTTAAACAAAGATTGAATTCACAAATATCCAAATCTATTTTTCTAGCAACTTTTTCAATATCTTCAAAAACATAATTTATATCTTCGTGCTGTTGGTATCTTGAATCAAGAATTTCCTGATGATATTCCCAAAATTTTCCTTGATCATTGGCGCAATAAGCTGCCTCTGCTGCTATTTGCGATTTTTGCCCTTCAAACGACAGGTTATAATATACTAAAGAAGCTTTTCCTGTAAGTACATACTCATCAATAATTGGAAGAATTGTTTCTTTGAAATAACGGATCCCAAAAACACATTGATAATCTGAATAAACTTCAATCAAAAGGGGAGCTTCAGAATCACCTAAAATTTCTATTTCTTTAATCTCTAAATTTTTTAAGTTTCTTCCATCGCAAGAACTATTAAGAATGCTTAAAGTTTTTCCTTGCCCAGCTAAAAGTATTGATAACGCTAAAACAATAATTGCTAAAATTAAATTCCGCTTTATCATCAAAAATATTTAATTTTTACTAATCACACGACCCTTCTTCACTTGCACCTTCTGAACTATAGACTGGAGAAAAACCTGGCTCTGCTGAACTTGTGCTTAATTCCTCCTCGCAAAAAGCTGGCAAAGAACTAAATCCACAACAAATTACTGTTTTGACTGCTTCAGCTGTTCTGCCGCCAAAATCAAATTCACTCACATTCTCTTTATTGAGAATTAAAGTTGGAGATCCAGTAACGGTATATTCATTTACAGAGTCAAAATCCTTTTGAGCATATTCTATTCCCCTTGATGAATCTTCTACGCATTGGCTTAATGCGTTAAGATCTACTGAAGAATTAGCTAAACACTCTTCTGATTTCCCCTCTTTAATATAGCAATCAATATATCCCCAATATTTTTCTTTTTGCTCTTCTCTAATACAAATTTGTCTTAAATTTTCCTGGGCTTCTTCGTCTCCATGCATTGATGTAATCTTTCCATCTTGAATTTCCCCCATGTACTTCACTGTAATATATTCATCTAATTCTGGAATATTCTTCACAATTTCATTTAAAACCCTATGCATCTGGGTTCCGAAAGGACACTGACTAACAACAAAAACCTCCAAAACCGGTTCATCACTTTTACTTAAATCTTCACAAGTCATTTTTTTAGCTTCGGTTTGCTCTTCTTCTTCAACCATAGGAATGCCATCAGGGAAAAGAATTTTACCGTCCTTGGTTATATAAGAAATATATTCAGATCCTTCTATCATCATCGTAAATTTATAAACTCCACTTTCTTCTTCAACAGAAGATAAAGTTGCTCCTTCTTCGCTCATTGCCAAAAAATTTTCATTAATGTATCCGATAGCTTGCTCAACTATTTCTTCGGCTTTTTGATTATTAAAGATTCCTAACGAAACCCCGTTTTTACTGCCATAACCAATTAAAAAAGCAGCTATCATTAAAACAATCAATAAAAAAGATAAATTTATTTTTTTCATATTAATTTATTATTTATTTTTAATTTTATTTTTACTTTTAGATTTTACAAGTTTAACAGATATCAATTATTTCCACAAGGCAAAATAATATTTTCTCTTACCTTTTTTAATAAGTAAATATTTTCCATAAAAACAATCGGATTGCTTAATTGTCGTTTCGGCGTCCGTATACAACTTATTATTAATAAATACTACCTTGTTTTTAATGTCTTCCCTGGCTTGCCTTTTAGAAGAACAAACCCTTGTTTTAATCAATAAATCTATCAAACCAATTCTCTTAACTTTTTGAATGATAGTTACTGGGATGTTTCTAAAAATCATTTCTAGTTCTTTTTCAGAAAAATTCTGAAGATTATCATAAAATAATTTTTGTGAAGTAGTCTCTGCCATTAATGATATTTCTTCCCCATGAACCAAGCAAGTAACTTCTTTTGCTAATACTTTTTGAGCTTCTCTTTTTTCTGGGTTTTTTTGAAGGCTTACTTTAAGACTTTCCACTTCCTCTCTAGATAAAAATGTAAAATATTTTAAATACTGAATGACGTCTTGGTCATCAGTATTCACCCAAAACTGATAGAATTGATAGGGCGAAGTTTTTTGAGCGTCTAGCCAAATTGTACCAGATTCTGTTTTGCCAAATTTTTCTCCACTAGCTTTTGAAACTAATGGCATTGTTAAGCCGTAAACTTCTTTTTCTGTTTTTTTCTTTATCAAATCTATTCCAGCTGTAATATTCCCCCATTGATCACTACCACCTATTTGTAATTGACAATTATATTTTTCAAATAAACGTAAAAAATCAAGTGATTGCAAAACCATATAGTTAAATTCTGTAAAAGAAATTCCACTATCTAAACGCATCTTTACTGCATCTTTAGCTAACATATAAGGAATTGTAAAGTGCTTACCAATATCTCTTAAAAAATCTATCGCCTTAATACTAGCTAGCCAATTATAATTATCAGCTATTAAAGCTGGATTATTTTTTCTTTTCAAATCCAATAATTTTTCTATTTGTTTTTTAAATAAAAGACCCCACTTTTTTACTGTTTCTTGAGGGTTTAAAATTCTCTCTTCTTTCTTTCCGCTTGGATCACCAATTAAACCAGTGCCACCACCTATTAAAGCAATTGGTTGATGACCAGCCTCTTGAAATCGCTTCAAAGTTAATATAGGTAGAAGATTCCCGATATGAAGGCTATCAGCTGTTGGATCAAAGCCGCAATATAAAACAATTTTCCCTTTCTTAATCTCTTTTCTTAACCCTTCTAGATTACTTATTTGATATATTAATCCTCTGTATTTTAAATCATCTAAAATATCCATATTTTAATTTATAATACTATACCAAGACAAGAAACTCAAATTTAATAATAAATAAAAAAGGAGGACATAGGATTTTCTATATCCCCCTTATTTTAGATGATTACTATATATTTACCTATTTTCTTTATTTTCTTTATAAATAATTCTCCAACAATTGCCACACAATTGGCCACTTCCTTTTACATAATACATCCGTGCATTAATTGGGGTGTTTTTATAATATGGCGTCTCTTTCCCACAAACAACACATCTATCTTTTTCTTTTATTTCTTTTACTGCTTGGTTCATTCTCTTCTCCTCCTTAATATAGTTTTTCTACTCGGCTAATATCACTATTAGCTTTATTGCATTCTTTTATTAAGTCATTGAGCTTTTTTTCTTTATTTTTTCTTGTCCATAAATAAGATACAAAAGCATCACTTCTTTCATATTTACAAAACGGAGGATATCTCATTATATCTGCAAGAAGTAAGATAAGAGAACTCTCTTTCTGCCCACAAAGTTCTGCCTTCATAAAATCTCGCCATCCATTTTTTTCAAAAGAAACCATTATTAAAATATCCTTATCATTAACTTTCCCAAAACAAAGATATCCGTCAGATAACTCTGTTATATTCCAGCCTGAACCTAAAATATCTAATTTTTTAAAAAACACAAAATCATTTTCTTTCATACTAAACTCCTTTCTTAATACTAAATCTTTATTTTTATTTCAAAGAGCTAAAAACTCTATTATAAAGTACATATATATTAAATCATCTAAACAAAATATCATCAATCTATTTAATGAAAGAAATCTTGAGCTTTCTATTAAAAACTTGAGCAATTTTTTGAAGCATATCAATACTAAAATTTTGTTGACCTGTTTCCATTCTCGCTATGTTACTTTGCTTTGTCCCGATCTTTTTTGCTAACTCAGCTTGGGACATTTTTTTTCTTTTACGCAATAACAAAATTTGATAAGCAATTTTTAACTTTCTACTTTCTTCTTCATAAGCCTTTCTAAAGACTTCATCTTCCATCTCTTTCGCTAAATAACGCTCAAAAGATGGATATATAATCTTTTTATGTTTCTGCTTCATATTCAACTAAATTTTTATTTAATTTATAATCCTGCAAATTATTTAAGGCATGATTAATTTCTTTTTTAGGAGTCTTTTGTGTTTTCTTCAGGAATGCATATAATAGAATAATTTTTCTTCTTCCGGATACTGTATAAAAAATACGATGCTTGTTATGACTAAAACCTACACGTAACTCACGAATTTCTGAGCAAATATAGCGACTATAAGGTTCATTGATATAGCCTTTATTGCCCCGCAAAAAATTAATATAGGCTGCTATTTTAACTTTTTCCTTACCAGATACTTTTTGTATATACTCAGAAACTGGAACGCGTTTTAAATTACTGCTTTGATAATAATAAACTTTATACCCAGAACTATTATATATCATATATGATATATGTCAATATTGTTATTAAAAACTATTCCGGGGTTGTCGTCGCTGTTACTTCCGGTACAATCGACGGAATATGAAGAAAAGTTATTTCAGGATATTCAGATTTCAACCCAACACTATCTTGAGCTTTAATACCAAAAAATACATCGAGAGAAACCCCGGGTAGTCTTTTTGCTTTTAGATAATATAAATTATCAATAGGCACTTGAAGTTGAAGTTTATTTTCTTGGGCATTAAAAATTGGCTCCCCTAAAACATTATATGACGAAGACCATTGCCAAGACTGCCTTACTAAATCGTTATTATTTAAATCATCTCCTTGTTTAGCAAAAACATAATGAATATCATATTTTAAAAAATCATTCGGGTCTTCGTCTGAAGCCAGTGCCCAGGAAAAAATTAAATTATCGCAAGTTTCGTTACTACACTCAACCAAAAAATCTTTAACATTGGTTGGCTGGTGATAATACTTTAAAGAATTAAAATAAAACTTGGTACTATCATAAGCGATTAATTTTAAATAAGATCGTGAGCTTTTAGCATAGCCATAGTAGCCTATAGTAATATACTGATCTGAAGTAAAATTTAAGCTTTGGTTCTGAGTAGTTCCAGAAATATCAATAACAAAATGATTATCGCTAGGTAATTTATCAATTCTATAAGCTAATTTTCTAGGTGCAGCAGAATTAGCCGCCATATTTGCATCAGTAGCAAAAATAATACTTCCTATTTTCCGAGTACCACTTACGTACGTTGGATAGGTTAAAATTAAACCGGGAGTATCGCTGTCAAGCTCCCAATTATATTTATCACCCAAATAATTTAATGGAATGCCAAAACTATCTGAAGGATCATCAGAATTTGAGTGCAAATAGAATGCCATTGCCGTAAAACCATCTGTTGTTTCATTAGTTGATGGAATAAAAGGATAAGAATTAATTTTAAAGTCAATTACTATTTTTGAAGAATCTTTCTCAAAGGGATGCCAAGAGAACTCAGTAATATAGGGTATTGCTGGAGAAGGATTATCAATAATTTCTGGGCCAAGGCAACTATCAGCAAAAGAACTTTTAGGGCTAGGACAATTCTGAATCTCAAAATCATCTTGATTATTATCCGAGTCTACAAAAATACCGTCTAGGTATTTTCTTTGAATACTTTGACCAGAACTAGGGTTTATCGCACAACTAAACTCACAATCATTAGCATCGCCAAACCCCACTTTATCGACAATTTCTCGATTGGGGTTTTTTAAAACAATGGTGTTGTTATCTGCCATACTATAATTAGAAATCAAAATATCTGCTAATTTATTATCCGTACTTGAAGAATGAATAATCAAAAAATAATCATTCGCTTTGATACTTGCTCCTGCAAAAAAATCGCTTGGCACCAAAGAAGAATAATCATCGCCGGTAGCAGTTTTTTTCTGTAAATACCAATTATCTAAACAGACTTCAAAATTATTGGGATTGTAAATCTCGATAAACTCATCATAAGCATTTACTTTCCCGTCAGAAAATAGGCCAGAAACCTTAAGTTCAGTAATCAGAATCTTCGGATAACTAGGTGGAAGGGTTGTAGTTGTAGCTGTAGTTGTAGTTGTAGCTACTATAGTAGTTGTGACAGAAGGAGGTACTGTTGAAGAGCCCCCTTCACTAGAAGGAGCGATATATCCGCTACTATTTTCTTTTTTCGGAGTACCATTTACTACAGCGCTGGTCTGCCATGTCAAATCATTACTTCTTTCCATTGTTCTCTTCCTGCTATTTTCACCCGCAGGCCAGCCTGGATCGGCGAAAGCTTCATCCTGAAGATTACAACTATCGTCAAATAAACGAATCCCTTCATCTGTATTATTAAGAACCCCAGTATAAATATGGTCTGCTAAAATAGAAGGGATCACATCTTCTTTCCCCCTTTCCAGAAGATAAAAACCTTGAGCTGGGACTTTGCTGCCTTGCTCAAAAACAATCTTTATTTGCTGATTTTTATCTAATAATTGCCAATTACTAATATCTATTTCCTTAGAAGAAATATTTTTTAATTCGATCCATTCATCATTGGCACTATTATGAGTACCCATCCAAGCAACTTCATTAATAATGATTTTATCTCGATAAGAAGTTTGGGAATTATTAAAATCACAAAATTTAACCTGAGGCCTAGATGTAGTAGTTGTTGTTAATTTAGTTGTAGCCGTTATATAAGGCTTTATCGTAACACTGGTTGGTTTAGTGGTCACTGAAGATTGAAAGGTTTTTGTAGTCGTTGTTGCCTGCTTTATAGTAGACGTTGTGTTTAAAAAGTTTGTTGTAGAAGGGCTATCAAAATATTCTAGCGATTCCTCTGTACGATTATTAATAGTTCCGTCAACTATTATAAAATCTGAATCTTT
>JAQTTC010000003.1:6496-22174 GCA_028711005.1 Minisyncoccota bacterium | reverse complement strand
TCATAAGGACTGTTGGCACTGTCTATAAAAAAAATATGAACATTTTGCCTGGTATGCTCTGGCACACTCATGTCTTGAATTAAATGTAAAACATGACCCAATGACTTAAAGGCCATTTCTTTATTCCCTTTTAAATACTCATAAATAGCTCTTTGCCAAGTAAAATTAGTTTTAGAGAATATTGGGCTTTTAGCTACCGGGCCAATAAGCGCCACATAGAGAGGATCATAGACAGCTTGTGCAAAAGGGTTTTGCCCCCATTCTTTTGCATTTAAAGAAGGGAAAAAATGTTCAACTCCCCCAAATTGCCATGTTTTATTAAAAACTGGATCGTAAAAATGGTTGATACTTCGAACACCATTATCTTCTTCTATACTTCCTTGCATTAACCATTGTTTCTCTAAATTACTTAAAAAATGAGCTGGAAAGCTCTGATTATAAAAATCTACTGTTAATTCTGTTAAGTTAGGATGTGTAGTTTTTGCATCATATGCAAAAGTAAAAAATGGCACAAAAAATAAAAATACAACAAAAAAAACGATGGGGCTTCTTTTCATATAAATATATTTTAAAAAGTTTTTAAAATTCTACAATTTTCCAAATATTAGATATATTTTGCTGTTCATTTTCTAAGAACAAAGGAACCCTTAAAACAACTTGGGCAATCAAAAAATTATCTTCACTATAAACGCGAATAATATACGAACCATTTGGCTTCATTTCTCCTATTTGATTTTCATACTTAAATAAATCTTTCATCATTTCCTCCCATTTATTATTATTTTTAATTTCAAGAAAAAATTGTTTGTATAATTCTTGTCTATCAAAAATAAAATATTTAATTGCTAGTTCAATATCTTTGTTACCTAAAGCTTCTAAAAACATTTTATAGGTCTCTTCTGGAGTTTGCCCACCATAAATATCATTTATATATCTTTCTTGTTCCTCTTGAAGTCTTCCTTCTAATACTTCTGTTTCTTGTTTGTAAAGCTTAGCTTGTCGAATCTCTGGATTAAAATACCAAATAAAAGCTAGAAAACTTAGTCCTATTAATAAAACAATAAAAAGTATAATAAGGTATTTGGCTTTCATTTTCTGAAATAGAATATTATTTATTCAAGTAAAGATTCTTTTACAGAGCCCTGAAAAGAAAAAACGGTGGGGTAAACTTTTCAGAGCCCTGTAAAAAGACCCTTACAATTTTCCCACCGTTTAAGTTTTATTTTCTTTTTGTATTTTATTATCTAATTCTTAAAAAGTCAAGCTTTTGTGGATAACTAAAATTCCTTATTTTTCTGGTTTTTCTAAATCAGATTTCTCTTCAACTTTTTCTTTTTTCTCCTCCTTTAATTCTTCTGCTGAAATTTCTTCCTTTTCTTTTTTTGTTTCAGGTTGAGTTTCTTGTGTTTGTTCTTCTTTAGCTTCTGTTTCTACTTTCTTTTCTTTTTCGGTTTCCTCTTTTTTATCTTCTTTATTTTCCTTTTCTTCTTTATCTGATTTGTCTTCAGCTAATTTCTCTTTTGTTTCTTCGACTGACTCTATTTGTTTTCCTCCAGCTTGTGTTTCCTCAACTGGCTTTTCTCCTATTGGTGCTTCTTTTTGAGAGTGATCAACTTCTTCACTAGATTCTCCTTTTTTAGCTTTCTTTTTAGTTATTTTAATTGGTCTTTTCTTGCCTTCAATAATCTTAGCTTTTACTAAAAGATTATAACAAGAATCTGAAACCTGAGCTCCTTGATTAAGCCAATAAAGAATTCTATCTTTTTTTAATTCAAATTTATTTGTCTTCGGATTTAACCAACCTAAAATTTCTGTTGATTTACCACTATTAACAGCTATTTTAGAATCAACAGCTACAATCCGAAAAATAAAATCTTTCTTTTTGCCTTGTCTTTGAAATCTTAAAATTAACATATTTTTGATATAACATTATTACTGAATTTATTACTAAATGTCAAATTATTACATTTTGAATTTTTATTACACATCTAGATTTTTTACTTTTTGAGCATAAGCTTGAATAAACTTCTTTCGAGGTAAAACTTCTTTACCCATCAAAATATCAAACAATCTGTCGGCTTCTTCTGCGTCTTCAATAGCAACTTGTTTTAAAACTCTTTTCTCTGGATCCATTGTTGTTTCCCATAACTGATCAGGATTCATTTCCCCTAAACCTTTATATCGTTGAATAGATATCCCTTTCATTTTTTCTAAATCATCGCTTTCTGCTATTGGCTCTTCCTCAACGCCTAATATTGATTCTTCTTTCCCTTCTTCAATTAATTTTAATTTTCTTATCTTAGACTTAGAAGATTCTTTTCCCGTTTTTTCTATTTTACCTTGTATTCTTTCTAAAACTTTTTGTTTTTCTGCTTCTGTGTAAGCATAATAAGATTCTTTCCCTTTTTGAATCCGATAAAGAGGCGGCTGAGCAATATACAAATAGCCACTATCTATCACTGGACGAAAATATCTGAAAAAAAGAGTTAATAAAAGTGTTCGAATATGGGCTCCGTCAGTGTCGGCATCTGTCATAATTACAACCTTATGATAGCGAATTTTATCAATATTAAAATCTTCATTTATAGCTGTGCCTAAAGCAACAATCAACGACCTAATCTCTACCGAAGACATCATTTTATCAAAATGACTTTTCTCTATGTTAAGAATTTTTCCTCTCAAAGGAAGGATTGCCTGTGTATTACGATCTCTTCCAGTTTTAGCGCTACCTCCAGCGCTATCTCCCTCCACTATAAATAATTCAGAATTTTCTGCCTTACGAGAGATGCAATCAGCTAATTTTCCTGGCAAAGTAACCCCTTCTAATATTCCTTTCCTTAAAATATTTTCTCTTGCCTTTTTTGCTGCTTCACGAGCTCGAGCACTCAATAAAGACTTTTCTATAATTCTTTTTGAATCTTCTTTATTAACTTCCAAAAACTCTTTAAAGCTTTCTCCCACCACTTGCTCTACCGCTGTCCTTGCTTCAGGGTTCCCTAATTTTGCTTTAGTTTGTCCTTCAAATTGAGGTTCTTTTAGTTTAACGCTCACTACCGCCACTAATCCTTCTCGAGTATCTTCTCCAGTAAAACCATTGTCCTCGTTTTTCAAGATTTCCTGTGCTTTAGCATAATCATTTAAAGACCTCGTTAAGGCAGACCGAAACCCTGTCAAATGCATCCCTCCTTCTGGAGTATGAATATTATTAGCAAAGGCTAATTCAGTGCTCTCAGAATCATCTGCATAAAGCAAGGCTACCTCTACTAAAATATCGTCTTTTTCCTGGCTAACGTAAAAAATATTTTTTGTTAAATTTTGACAATTTCTAGCTAAGTATTTGGCTAAGGTAATTATTCCGCTTTCAAAATGAAATGTATAAGATGAAATTTTTGCTTCTTCTCTTTTGTCTTCAAATTTAATTGTAACTTCTGGCGTTAAATATGCTTGCTGACGTAAGTGATCTAGAATTTTTTTTGTATCAAATTTTATTTCTTTAAAAATTTCTGGATCTGGTTGAAAAACAATTTTAGTCCCTGTTTTGTTACATTTTCCTAATTTTTTTAACTTTGTTGTTGGTTTTCCACGGCTATATTCTTGTGTATACAAAACTCCATCACGACAAATATCCGCTCTTAAGTATTCTGAAAGAGCATTAACAACAGAAACACCAACACCATGTAATCCCCCAGCTACCTTATATGATTTCCCACCAAATTTACCACCAGCGTGTAGAGTTCCAAGAACAGTTTCTAGGCCTGATTTTTTGGTTTTCTTATGGATATCTACAGGTATTCCTCTGCCGTCATCTGTTATTGCTACTTTATTCTCTTCTAATATTTCAACCTTAATATTTTTAGCATAGCCTGCCATAGCTTCGTCAACGCTATTGTCTACCACTTCCCAAACTAAATGATGAAGACCATCAACTCCAGTAGAACCAATATACATTCCTGGTCTTTTTCTTACTGGTTCTAGCCCTTCTAAAACATAAATGTCTTCAGCTGTATATGAATTATTATTATCAACAGCAGATTTATTTATATTCTTTTTGTCTTTTTCTACAGACTTTACTTTTGTTTTTTTAACCATAATCTAAATTAAATTTTATCTAATCTTCGCTCCTAAAATTTTTAAAGCTTTATAAATTTTTTCAATTTCTTTGTCTACTTCTTTATTCTCTAAAGTATGTTTTTGAGATCGAAAAATTAAATGGAAAGATAAACTTTTATTGCCTTGCGGAAGATTTTTACCAACATAAATATCAAATAGATCCACCTCTTCAAGATAAGAAGGCGAAGCCCCCTGAATAATTCTTAAAACTTGATCAATTAAAATATTCTGAGGAATCATAAAAGAAATATCTCTAATTACTGCCGGGTATTTTGGTAATGATTGGAACTCTCTTTCTTCATTAATAAAATTAAATAAAGAAGATAGTCCAATTTCCCAATAAATTATTTCTCCTTCACAATCATAATCTTTCTTAAGAAAATCTTGGGGCTGACCTAATACACCGATTAAGTCTTCCTCTTTATAAATTGCTACTCCTTGTTTTAATAAATCAGAAAACCTTGTTTTGCTTAATGGTTTTAAAATATAATCATGTGAACCAATTCCAAATGAATCCATTAAACCTTCAAGAATCCCTTTCGCTTGGAAAAAGAGCTGATTGTTAGATTTAATTTTCTGAGCTAAAACACCACCAAAAACAAAAGACTCTTCTTTTAAAGAATAAACTTTTCCTATCTCAAAAAACCTAATTGTATCAGTAAAACGAAAATTATAATTAATATTTTTTAAAAAATTTACTAAAAAAGTTGGCCGTAAATATTTAGTTAAAGCACTGGTTGGATTTTCTATTTCAATCATTTTTTCTTGCCATTGAATGGGTAAAGATTTTTTATCTTTTTCTGACAAAAATGAATAATTATAAATCTCTTCTAGTCCACACCCTTTAAGCCAATCTTTAATCTTCTCCCGAAATACCCAGAATTCATTTTTAGTAGGTAGTTTTAATTGCTCTCTTGGAAGAACAGAAACTATTCTATTAATCCCTTCTAAACGAGCAACCTCCCCCATCACATCTTCCTTTATTTTCAAATCATTGCGAAACTGTGGCGGAGTCACTAAAAGATATTCTTTTTTTTCTTTTAAAGAAAATCCTAACAAAGAAAGATTCTTAATAATTTTCTTTTTATTAATTGGCCAACCTAAAAATTTCTCCCAGTTTTCCCACTTTATTGGAATCTCTATTTTTTCTTGTTTCCATCCAGAAATGTCTTTAACTTTTTTTACACTTCCTTTTAAAATATCACCTCCGGCTACTTGTTGGATTAATTCAGCTAAACGATCAAGCGCATAAACCGTTAATTCAAAAGGAATATTGTGTTCAAATCGCCATGAAGCGTCTGTTTTTAACCCTAGGTTTTTAGAAGTTAAATGAATATTATTACCAACAAAATTAGCACTTTCTAAAATAATATTTTTTGTTTCCTTGTTAACTCCAGTCTCTTGCCCTCCTTTAATGCCTGCTAAAGCTATGGGCTGTTTCTTGTCAGCAATTACCATCATCTCTTTATTTAAAATATAATTTTGGCCGTCAAGAGCATTAATTTTTTCCTTGTTTTTTGCTTGCCTAACAATAATTGTTTTTTGCTCAGAATTAAGTTTGTCAAAATCAAAAACATGCAGGGGTTGCCCGGTTTCTAACATTACATAATTAGCAGCATCAACTAAATTATTAATTGGGCGAATTCCACAATCACTTAATCTTTCTTTTAACCATTGCGGAGATTCTTTTACCTTTACCCCTTGCAAAATTCTTGCTGAATAATATTTACAATTAGAAGTCTGTATATCTAAAGTTAAAAGATTTTTTGCTAAAGTTTTGTTTTCTTTAATTTTGGGCTCAGGTAAAACAAATTTTTTGCCTAAACAAGCTCCTATTTCTCTAGCAAGACTTAAATGACCTGAAGCCCAAGCAACTTGATTAGATCCAAGCTCTACATCTAAAACAGGTCTTTTCCCTAAGCTTTTTACTGTGGTTTCTGCAAAATTCATTGTTAAAATATCGGCCAGTTTTTCTGGAGTTGTATTGAGTTTTAATAAAGTTTTTAACCAATTATAAGAAACCTTCATACCATAAAATAATTAAAATTGTTCAAGAAATCTAATATCTGGATTGAAAAACAATCTAATATCATCAATTTTATATTTGATCATCGCTATTCTTTCTACTCCTAAACCAAAAGCAAATCCTTGCCAGCGGTTATTTTCATAACCAACTCTTTTAAATAAAGCCGGATGAACCATACCTGCTCCCATAATTTCCAACCAATTATTATTTGATTTATCTCCTTTTAATTCTTGCCTAATATCAACTTCAACCCCTGGAGATACAAAAGGGAAAAAACTTGGCCTAAAACGAACTGAAACATTGTCTTTAAATATATCTTTAATAATTTCACTAATTATTGCTTTAAAATTAGATAAATTAATATCTTCCCCAACCATTAACCCTTCTATTTGGTAAAATTGAATCTCATGCGATGAGTCTGTTGCTTCATAACGAAAACATCTCCCAGGCACAATAATTCGAAACGGTGGCTGGTTTTTCTCCATAAACCGAACCTGCATTGGACTTGTATGAGTCCTTAATAATGTCTTGGATTTTTGTTTTTTAGAAGTTGGTTTTATCCATAAAGTATCCCACATTTCTCTTGCTGGATGATCAGCAGGAATATTTAAAGCATCAAAATTATAATATTCTTTTTCTATTTCAGGGCCTTCAATAATAGAAAAACCCATTTTTTCAAATGAAGCAATTATATCCCTCGAAACCAAAGTCAGGGGATGTAGATGGCCTTGAGTTTTTTTATCCCCTGGCTGGGTAATGTCCAGAAAGTTTGACGAGCCTTTGTTTAATTCATTTGCACCCTTCTCTATTTCATCTTTTTTAATTATATATAAATTTTTTAAAAGCTTATGAATTTTATTAGCTTTTTCTCCTTGCGTTTTTCTTTCTTGAAGCGATAATTTTGATAAAGAATTAAAAAATAAAGAAAGGGCACTTTTCCTTCCTAAATATTGAATTCGCCATTGTTCTAAGCTCTGAGCATCTTGCGCTAAAGCAATACCCTCCTTAGCTATTTGTTCTAATTGTTCTAAATTCATTTATTTTATACTATTAATTCTACCTTAAAATTATCTTTTTTTCAACTACATAAAAATTAATCTTAATATATTTTTATATAAAAAAATCTAAGCTTAATATCTTTAAAAAAATAATAAAATTGCGAAAATGCTAAAAAAGTTATATAATGTTTTAATATCTATAATAAATATAAAAAGTATATATGTCTGGACACTCAAAGTGGGCAAAAGTCAAACACCAAAAAGCCGTTGCTGATCCCAAAAGAGGAAAGGCTTTCTCAAAATTAATTGCCTTAATCACCGTTGCTGCAAGAGAAGGAGCCGATGTTGGTTCAAACCCTAAATTAAGAATGGCGATTGATAAGGCAAAAGAAATAGGAATGCCTAAAGAAAACATAGAAAAAGCAATAAAAAGAGGGTCTGGTGAGGAAGATGGGGACAAAAAACTTGAAGAAATTATATATGAAGCTTATGCCCCAGGAGGCTCTGCAATGCTAATCCAAACAATCACAGATAACAAAAATCGCACTCTAGCTGAATTAAGACATATTTTACAAAAAAACCAGTCAAAACTAGCAGAAACCGGTAGTGTTTTATGGCTTTTTAAAGAAACGGGGAAAATCATTTTACCTAAAAAAGTTTGGAACGATGATCTTTCTTTAGAAATGATTGAGAAAGGAGCTGAAGAAATAAAAGAAGAAGGCAAAGATATAATAATTTATACTCCTTCTCAAAATCTTTCTTTAATGAAAGACTCTCTTGAAAAATTTATCGACCCATCTTTAATCAAAACTGAATTAGACTTTATTAATCAGCAAGAAATTATTGTTTCTGATGAAGAAACAAAAAATCAACTCGAGAAACTTTTTAATGATTTAGATGAACACAGTGATGTCGAGGAAATTTATTCAAACACAAAAATAATATAATTTATTGAAATATAATGATTGTTTTAGGAATCGATCCAGGAACAACTCGTATCGGCTGGGCCTTACTCCGATCAAGCAAAGCAAATATAAAACCGATAGATTACGGCTGTTGGGAAACATCAAAAAAAACTCAAGGACAAAGACTTGCTAAAATTGCTAAAGATCTTAATGGTGTAATTAAAAAGAATAAGCCATCTATTCTCGCTATTGAAAAAGTTTTTTTCTTTAAAAACGCAAAAACGGTTATGAGCATTAGCGAAGCTATTGGGGTAATCCTTCTTATCGCTGAAAAAAATCATTTACCATGTATTGAATTAACTCCATTAGAAATAAAACGAAACCTTATTGGCTATGGCAGAGCAGATAAAAAAGACGTTCAAAAAACAGTTCAATATTTTTTTTCTTTAGAAGTAATGCCAAAACCAGATGACATTGCTGATGCCTTAGCTGTCGCCTTAGCAGGGATTAATAAAATTAAAGATGGTTACCCACAAAAAAATGGTTAAAAAAACAGTTTTATTCCTTTTCTCTGCAGCCATCATCTCTTTAATTGGCCTTAGTTTGCTTACGCTTATACTCGCCCAAGGATTACCAGATCCTTCTGTTTTTGATGAAAGAATTGTTCCTCAGTCAACAAAAATTTATGATAGAACTGGAGAAATATTGCTTTATGAAATACACGGGGGAGAAAAAAGAACAATTGTTGAATTAGAAGAAATTTCTCCTTATGTTATAAAAGCTGCCCTAGCTGCTGAAGACCATGATTTTTATCAACACAATGGTTTTTCATTAAAAGGATTCACTCGCTCAATGTTCCGTAACTTGCTTCGTTTGTTTCACCCATCAGATTTTCGTGGTGGTTCAACTATCACCCAACAATTGGCACGTAATGCTTTTTTAACTTTAGATAAAACTATTGTTAGAAAAATCCGAGAGGCAATTTTGACAATAAAGATAGAAAAAAATTATAGTAAAGATGAAATCCTCGCTATGTATCTTAATCAAATTAATTATGGGCATAATGTTTACGGGATTGAATCTGCTAGCAAGTTTTACTTTAATAAAGAATCAAAAAACTTAACTTTAGCTGAATCTGCTTATTTAATAAGCTTAGTCCAGTCACCTAATTATTTATCTCCCTTTGGCTACCATGTAGAAGAGCTGGAAGGCCGAAAAGATTGGATTCTTTCGCGGATTAGAACTCTTGAATACTGCCCTGAAGAAGAAATTAAACAAGCCGAGGAGGAAGAAGTGGTTTTTATCCCCCCTGAACAAAAATTTCCTGCCCCTCATTTTATAATGTACGTTCGTGGGCTTCTTTATGATCAATTTAGTGAAGAAGAATTAGAAAAAGGGGGCTATACTATAATTACCAGCCTAGATGTGAACCTACAAAACATTGCAGAAGAAGTTGTAACAAAATATGGAGACTTAAATGAAGAACAAGTAGGTGTCCAAAATATGGGATTAGTTGCTGAGGACCCTAATAATGGTCAAGTATTGGCTATGGTTGGTTCGAGAGATTATTGGAACGAAGAAAAAGAAGGGAATGTTAATACTGTTCTTAGCACTCGACAACCTGGTTCTTCTTTTAAGCCAATTGTTTATGCTACCCTTTTTAAAAAAGGGTTCTTACCAGAAAACATTATTTTTGATACTGCTATTGACGGTAGAGTGGCAAATTTTTCAACTAATCCTCAAATCCCTTACCTAGTACGTAATTATGACGAAAAAACAAGAGGACCTGTTACATTAAGGTCAGCCCTAGCCGAATCTTTAAATATTCCGGCTGTAAAAGTTTTATATTTAGCTGGGATTCAAAACAGTATTAATACCGCTCAAGATTTCGGAATAACCACCTTAACCGACCCACCTGAACATTATGGTTTAAGTTTGGTTCTTGGCGGTGGTGGGATAAAATTAACTGAGCTTGTCCATGCTTATAGCGTGTTCAACCAAGATGGAATTTATCATCCTCAAAATGTAATTTTGGAAATTAAAAATGCTGACAACAAAACGATTGAAGAGTTTTCTTTAGAAAGCAAAAAAGTGCTTGATACTCAAATTGCACGTTTAATCACAAGTATTTTATCAGACAATAGTGCCCGAGCACCTACTTTTGGCTGGAACAATCAACTTCATTTTCCAAATTTTCAAGCAGCTGCAAAAACTGGAACCGATTCTGAATATCGTGATGCTTGGACAATTGGATATACCACATCTTTAGTAAGCGGAGTTTGGGCAGGAAATAATGACCGATCAATAGTTAGTAGAACAGGAGCTCCAGGGGCCCAATTAGCAGCTCCTTGCTGGCACGAATTCATGGAAAAAGCAACAAAATTTTATCCACCAGAAACATTTAATGAACCCCTTCCTTACACACTTGAAGACATTAAAAGATCTTCAGTCCCAATGCTAAACGGGAATTATGTTCATACCCGAGATTATAAAAATATTGAAACAGGAGAAATAATAACTACAAAAGAAATCCATACTATTCTTTATTATATAAACAAAGAAAATCTTTTAGATTCTCCCTCATTAAATCCTTTTAGAGATCCTCAATTTTGGAATTGGGAAACCCCAGTTCTTATTTGGGCTCAACAAAATATTCCTAATTTTAATGAAGAGTATAATTTATCCTTAGGACCTGATTATGTTCCCCTAAATGATCAACCAACTGAAACTATTATTGAATTTCCTGATATTCCAAAAATAGAATTTCTTAACCCTCAAAAAGGTAGTTTTATTAGCACTGACTTTAATCTTGAAGTTAAAATAGAAAGCTCTTTAGATATTATTAGCACAGAAATATTTTTAAATAAAAAATCTTTGGGACCACTTTTTAAAAAAGAAGATAATACATACTATTATCTAGTTAATTTTTATGACTTAGTTGGTCAAAATGAAATAAAAATTGAAGTTATGGATAGCTTCAATCAAAAAGGAGAAAATTCAATTATTGTTTTTAAATAAAAGTTATTTAATTTTATAAAAAATCTTTTTAACCTGTATTTTAGGCATTTTCTCTTTTAAATATTTCCTCAACTGAGATTCTTCTAGCCGTAGTTCTGAAGAAATTACTCCTTGAAAACACTGAATTACTAAACGACCTTGGTTAAAAGAATTGGCCTTCACAACATGAGAGGGCCATTTTTTGTTTTCAATAAAATATTTATTAGCCCAACTAACTACTTGCCGACCTTGAAAAACCTTTTTAAATTTATCTGAAGATAACCAAGAATAAAAAATATTTTTTATTGGAACAAATACCATAAAATTATAATTTAATAGGCATTAAAATATAAGAAAAACTATCATTTGAATCTCCTTTAAGTAATCCAGGATTAGATTCTTTATTAAGCCCTAAAAAAATATTGTCTTCTTTAATTGAATTTAAGCCATCTAGTAAAAACCTATGATTAAAATTAATCTCTATTGAATTACCGGATATTTCTTTAGGAGAAATAATCGTTTGACTTTTCCCAAGAGAAGGGTCCTGAGCCTCAAGAGTAATCTCTTTTTTAGATGGATTAAAATTAAATTTAATATCATTTACTTTTCCACTGAAAAGACCAATTATCTTGACCGCCTCAATTAATTCTTTTTTATTTATAACAATTTGATTTTCAAATGAATTAGGAATAATAGAAGAATATTTAGGATATTCTGCGTTAATTAACCTAGAAACTAATCGCATATCTGAAAAAGAAAATTCTACTTGATTAGGTTCTGGTGTAATTTTAATTACTGATCCTTCATCTTCTGTTTTTTCCTGAATAAGCCTTAAAACTTCTTGTGCAGTTCTTAAGGGAATAATTATTTCTAAATCATCTTTAATATTTGTTTTTATCTTTGAAGAAGGAATGGTTTTTTCTGCTAATCGAAAACTATCTGTTCCTACTAATTTTAATATTTTTTGTCCACCAGAAGTTTCTAATTTGAATAAAACACCATTTAATTCAGCTTTTGGAGAAGTATAACCAACACTAGGAATAACTTGTTCTAAAGATTCTTCAAAATCTAATTTTTCTATTTCTAAATATTTTTCTGTTTTTACTTCGGGAATAATTGGAAACTCTTCAGGATTAAACCCTTGAAAAGTTGTATCATATTTTCCACTTTTAACAGCTAGAACATCATTTTTTTCTTCAATCGTAATTTTTTCTTCTGATAAATTATTTAAAAAATTAGAAAAAGTTTTTGCAGGAACAACAAATTTACCCTCTTTCTCAATCTTTCCTGTAATAATTAATTCTATTCCTATCTCTAAATCAGTTGATGAAAGGTGAAGTTTATTTTTGTTTGTTTTTAAGAGAATATTACCTAAAATAGGTAAGGTAAGATTCTTCCCAGTAATTTTTTCTGCTGAATTGACAGCTCTTTTAATGGTTTCAACTAAAGTAGTAAATTTCATATTTTTAATTAAGTTAATATTAATATTTTAAAATTTAAAAAGTAAGAATTTAATTATAATATATTATATATTAATTTATTATTATAATTAAGGAAGTTAATTTTGGGGGTAAGTGATATATTTCTTTATTTTAAAGGATTAAATTTATTTTTTCCCTGGATAAGGAGTGGAAAACAGATATATAATTAGGGTAAAAAAAGTGGATGAATTTAGATAATTTTTAAAGTTGTGATTTATTCAACAATTTATAAACTTATTTATGAACAATTTATTCACTTATTATTTATTATAAATTATTTCTTTTAAAATAGTTATTTCTTGAGCAAAAACTGGATTATCTTCAATTTCTTTTGTTATTTTTTTACAAGCATGAATTACAGTAGTATGATCTCGATTACCCATTTTTTCAGCAATATTAGTGTAGGAATACTTTAATTCGTTTCTTAAAAGATACATTACGATTTGCCTAGGCTTTACTAGTTCTTTTTTTCTTGAATGCCCTAAAATTTCACTTTCATTAAGGTCATAGAAAGATATAATTTTTTTAATAACTTCTTTTGGTGGAATATACTGGTTAGATCTATTAAGAATTGAAGATAAGATTTTTTTTGCTTCTTCTAAAGTAATTGCTCCATTTTTTAAGCGAGCGTGAACAATAATTCTATTCAAAGCTCCTTCTAGTTCTCTGATATTTCTAGAGACAGTTTCAGCAATATATCTTAATACATCATCGCTTATTAAATGTCTTACTTCTTGGCTTTTTTCTTCTAAAATAGCAAAACGTGTTTCAAAATCAGGATAACCAATATCAGCTATCATTCCCCCTTCAAAACGGGATCTTAAACGTTCTTCAATAGAAGGAATTGATTTAGGGGGACGATCGGAAGTAAAAACAATTTGCTTGTTTTTGCCATGAAGGTTATTAAATGTATGGAATAATTCTTCTTGTGTTTTATCCTTTCCAGCAATAAATTGAATATCATCAATTAAAAGTAAGTCTAAATTACGAAAACTTTTTTTAAACTCAGTCATTTTTTGATTTCGGATGGCGTTAATTAATTCATCAGTAAATTTTTCCGAAGAAGCATATTTAATTTTTATTTTCTTATTCTTACTTTTTAATCTATTACCAATAGCCTGTAACAAATGTGTTTTCCCTAAACCCACCCCTCCATAAATAAAAAGTGGATTATATTTACTGCCCAAGTTTTCAGTAATTGCTAAAGCAGCTGCATTAGCTAATTCATTATTAGTGCCAATTATAAAATTTTCAAAAGTATACTTTGGGTTTAAATTAGTTTCGGAATCAATATTAAACTCTAATTGTTCGTCTAAAATTGATGATTTTTGAGATCGAGAAGATTGTTTAGCTTTTGTGATATTGATTTTTTTTAAAGAATTTTTATCAGTCGTAACAATATATTCTATTTTTTTAATTTCAGGATTTAAATTATAAAGAGCGCTTAAAATTTGTTTATGATATTTATTTTCTAGCCACTCTTTAGTAAAACTTGAAGGAATGCCCAAAAAAACTGTATCTCCTTTTAAGTCCATAATAAATGCATCCTTAAGCCATGTTAAATAATTGGCTTTTGATATATTTAATTTAATTTCTCCTAGGGCTGACTCCCAAAGTTCTTGGAAATTCATAAAATAAATTCTAATAAAAATTTCTTCTAATATAAGTATAAAATAAATTATTATTTATACCAAGAAAAAAAACCCGTTTCGTGGATAAAGTGTTGATAATTAGTGAATTTGATATTAAAGCAATATTTTGCTATGATATATGCTAGCATAAAAAACTAAAAAGTAATAATAAAATTAATTAAAATGTCTGTTACTTATAAACCTAAGAAAAAAAAGAGAGCTCGAACTCATGGGTTTCTAAAAAGAATGTCTTCCCCAGGAGGTAAAAAGGTACTTTCTAGTCGACGTAGAAAAAAAAGACAAAAAATAAGCCCTTAATAACAAAACTTGAGTTAGTTTTATAAGCTCAAGTTTTTTATAGTAATGTTAAAAAAAGATAATAGAATTAAATCCCCTGTTATTTTTCAGAAAATTTTTAATCAAGGTAAGAAAAAAGATAATCAGTATTTCAAAATTATTTTTTGTAAGAATAATAAAAATGTTTCTCGATTTGCTGTTGTAGTAAGTACAAAAGTTCATCGGCTGGCAGTTAAAAGAAATTTTTTAAAGAGAAAGATCAAAAATGCTTTAAAAGAATTAATTACCTCTTTACCTCAAGGATTTGATGCTTTAATTATTGTTAAAAAACAAAGTTCAGATGTTGGTTTTAATGAGATAAAAAATCAATTAAAAGAATTGTTAATAGAAAACTTAAAAAATTAATTAAGATGTTTCAACTATTAGTTTTTCAACCCTTATATAATATATTAGCCTTTTTTGTAAATTTGTTTAAAGGAGAATTAGGCTGGGCTGTTTTGTTTTTAGCAGCTCTAATTCGTTTTGCAATTTGGCCTTGGTATAAAAAAGCAATGGGAGACCAAAGAAAAATGACAAAATTACAACCCAAGATAAAAGAGCTACAGAAAAAACATAAACAAGATCCGATGAAAGCTAATCAAGAGGTAATGAAAATTCTGCAAGCTGAAAAAATTAATCTTGGTGGTTCTTTTTTGTTTCTTTTTTTTCAAATAGGCATCTTTATTGTTTTATTTATATTTTTTAATCAAGCCATTACTAGCGATTGGTCTTCTTTTCTTTATTCCTTTGTAAAGCTACCAGCAGAAATAAATTATATGTTTTTAGGGCTTGTTGATCTTAAGGCCCCAAGCCTTATTTTAGCTATTATTTCTGCTTCTTTAAATGCTCTTTTAACCTTTATTCAGCCATCGACTGGACAGAATAAAGCGATGATGCTTGGGTTGCCTTTTATTATCTTATTATTTTATCAAAGATTTCCAGCACTTATTATTCTTTACTGGATAGGGTTTAGTTTAGTTAATATTTTACAAGAGCTTCTTATAGAAACACAAAGGAAAATAGAGGTAATTCCTGCAAATGAATTAGAAAAATTAAAAATTATTAAAAAAAATGAAAGTAGCGGAAATTAAAAATTTTCTAGAAAATATATTAACAATTATTGGTTTTACAGATTTTGAAATTAATATCCAAGAAATTCCTCAAGACAAGTTAATTCAATTTTCTTTAAAAACT
>JAQTTC010000003.1:0-6396 GCA_028711005.1 Minisyncoccota bacterium | reverse complement strand
TTTAAGATAAGCCAAAAAGAAAATAGTAGAATAATTCCAATGATGGCATTAAAGATTCTTTCTTGGGCTTCTTTTTGTTGATTACTATTACCCCCAGCCGTAAGATACTGAAAGCCAGCGAAGAGTATCATAATAAAAGCAAAAACTCCGGCTAGTCTAAAAGCCCAAATAATAATATATTTTACGAATTCACCAATTTGTTCTTGATAATCAAATTTAATCACTTCGAACGTTGGAGCATCAAGGCCAGGAGTGGATATTTCTTGGGTAGTATCTTGAGAACCTTCTTCAGCAAAAATTAGTGTTGAGGAAGTGGAAAAAAAAGAAAAAAAGAAAAACAATAATAAAACAATACTAATTTTTTTTATAACCAGAATATTTTTATAATACATATCAGCGAAAAAGTAGAGAGTTTTTATTTGAATTCAATTATTTGTCCTGCTTTAATAAAGCCTGGCAAACCTACTTCCCATTTATAATATTTAAAAGTAGGAACTGGAATTGTTTGAGTTATTGTTCCTGTAGGGACTTTTTCTTCATAATATCCTAACTCAGATAAAACATTATTTAACACTACAGGGCAAGCCATGGCTACGGCTTGAGCCACAACTGCCCCTAGCCCCCAGGGCAAAGCAGCAGCAGCAGTTGTCAACTGGGCACAGATCCATTGAATGTCCATGCCGCTAAAAATTAAATCCAAAAATTTATTTGTAACAAGACCCGTAATATCTTTTGTGTTTTCTAGTATTGTAGTCATTGCCGTTTGTAGGTCTTCTGGAATAGACTGGCTAAGGTTTATAGCATTAATCAAAGATGCTTTGTCCTCACTAGAAATATTGGGGGCTTTTTGTATTGCGCTGATGGCAAACTCTTTTAAGTCTTCTGGAATAGGTTGATTTTGATTAACTAAATCGACAAGGTCTTGTATTGCTTCATCTGCTAAACCTGTTATTTTTGCTAAGTCTTCCAATGAATTAATGCCTTGTGCTGCTGCGCTTGCAGCTGCTTGTTGCTCAGACGAGCCAACAATATAAACAGGGTAGGCGCCTGCGCTACTACCTCCACAGCTAGAGGTTAAAGGACTAGTACTTATGTCTTGAGCAGCAGATTCGCCGGCACAGGCTGCATTACATGCTTTGCTACAAGAATATTCACCGCTTGAGTCTCTGACACATTTTCCTAACTCAGGGTCACAAGAGTAACAATTTTGAGTATCTGGATTACATGCAGCACTTACTTTTATTGGTACCATAAATAAGTTCCAAATTAAAAGATTAAGAATAAAAGCAGATAAAAGAAAACGAGACATTTTATTATAAAATTGTTTTGAATACATGTTTTTATTATTTAAAATTTATTATTTTGAGGTTGTTAGAGAAGTGATTTTACTTGTTTTCTCTATGGTCTCTTTTATAGGTGCCGGTGTTTTTTCAAAGATATAACAAAGTATAACAGTCAAAGTAGCTGCAGGCAAGATAGGAATCAACTGGTCTATAGTTGAGCCAATAAAAAGCCAAGTAGCTCTGATACCGCTTAAAAGAGTAATAAAGAAGATAAAGGCAGTAAAAGGTAAACATACAATAAAAGCTAAAATTATAATTACTGGGGCGAGCATTGGGAGAATAAAAGCAATAAATCCAAAAATAAGTTGTATAAAATCTTTTACAATCGCTGGGATTAGTAAAAAAATTAATACTATTAAGGGCATTTTATTTTTTTCTTGGGTTTCTATCTCTTCTTCTCCTTCTGAAGCTATTTCTTCTTCTTGCTCTTGTGTTGATGCTTTTTTATTTTCGTCTTTGTTTAACATACAAAATTTATTCTTCTTTTAATTTCTTTTTAGCTTCCTTAATGGCCATTAACTGGGCTGGATTAGATGTAATAATTTGATCTTCAGCATAAGAGGCAATGATTTGAATAGCAACATGTTTGTCTTGAGCAAAAAACAAACCGGTGCCAATAGAAGATTGTAAAAGAATTGTTTTTTCCTGTTCGGTAAGATTTAAGGCTTTGCCAATTGCGTCAATATTTGCTGGAGACTGACGAAGTAAAAGAGCTAAAGAAGAATTAGTAATTATGGGTTTGCCATAAGGAGAATTTAAGGCGTCTTCAATGTCTTGAGTAATAAAAGTAACACCTAAATAATATTTACGAGCTCTCTTAACTAAACCAAAAAGAAAAGATGCGCTTTCTTCATGATTTAATAGCCACCATCCTTCATCAATTACCGCAATCCTTTTTCTCATATCTTTCTTAATCATTGTCCAGATATAGTTTAAAACAACATACATTGCAATAGGTCTTAATTCATCTGATAATTCTCTGACTCCAAAAATAACAAGTCGATTATTAATATCAATATTTGATGGTTGATTAAGAAAACCAGCATAAGTTCCTTTTGTAAATTTATAAAGTTTTGCCGCTAAGTCTTCTCCTCCTTCGCTGCTTTGTAAAACATTTTCTAAGTCTTCCATTAATGGAGGCGTTTTTCTTTCCATCATGTTTTCTGAAAATATATCTCGGCTAGCATATGTTTGAACAAGAGCTCTATCTAATATTATTTCTTCTTGGGGGGAAAGCCCTCCCAGCATTAACTTTATTAAGCCAATAAGATTTAAAATATGGTTTCGAAAAACCTCCTCATTTGTTTCCTCGTCTTCTTTTACTAAAGGTAATTCAAATGGGTTAATATTGTCTTCAGAAGCAACAGCAATATTAAAATAACTGCCACCTATAGAATCAGCTAGGTATTGATATTCGTTTTCTGGATCAACAATTAAAATATTAGTACCTAGCAAAAGAGATCGAAGTATTTCTAGTTTTACCGCATAACTTTTACCTGCCCCAGCTTGAGCAAAAACTACCATATTAGCGTTTGGTAAAGCAAAGCGGTCGAAGACTACTAAGCTATTATTATGTAGATTAATACCATAAAGAATTCCTTTGTTGTCTGAAAGGTCTAAGGATGAAAAAGGGAATAAAGTTGAAGCTGGTTGAGAGTTTAAAGGATTAGTTAAAAATAATCTATCGAGGCCTAGAGGGAAAGAAGACTCCATTCCTTCAAATTCTCTAAAAATGGTAGGCTTGGCGTAAATTAATTGTTGTTCCAAAAGATTTTTAATTTTACTTTCTACTTTTGAAAGTCCCTCTTTATTGTCAGCCCAAAAAGTAATATAGACCCCAACATCAAATAATCTTTCGCTTCCTTGCTGAATGGTATCTCTTAATTTTTCAATATTATTTAAAGCAGCTTCTAATAAAGGGTTTCTAACTAACCCTCTCTCTGCCTCAATATTGATTTGAGCTTGGATTTCTGCAGACTTTTTTCTAAGATCTCTTAAAACTTTATTAATATCAAGAGGATGAAAGAAGATAGAAATATCAAAAGATTCATCAAGGTTGATAATTGAAGAAAACCAATTAGAAGCTAAATAGTCAGGATAAGTTAAGATAAAAAGCGTAGAACAATATTGCTCTCCTAATTTAAGAGAATTAGTATTGATTTCTAAACCAGCTGGAGCAATAAGGTTTTGAAGCGAAGAAAAAGCTTCAGCATAAGCTGTATCTTGTTTTTGCTTTTGTTTTTTTTGTGGTAAAAAAGGTAAACGCATTTTTTTATTGGTTCAATTCCGAAGGAATATTTATTGATTCTCTTTCAAAAGTTTCAGGGTTGTATAGGTTAAAAAACAACTCTATTAATTCTTTTGTTGTTAAAGGTTGAGCCTGTAGCCCCATTCTAGTAAAATTATTAATCACATTATTTTGGCGAATCATTAATTGCTGATAGTGTTGATTAAAATTTTCATTAGATAAAGGTTGGACATTAGAAAAAGCTTGACGTTTAAGATTTAGTAAACTTTTATAAGCTTCTTTTATTTGGCTTAAGATATTTTTTGGTCGGATGATTACAGAGTCATAAGGGATAACCACATAAAATTTTTTCTTCATAATATTGTTTCCTGTGACAAGTCCGTTGATAAAAGTATAATAGTCTTCTCCTTGTAGTTTAAGTAAATTATTTGTTTCTTGATTGATTCTTTCTTGGATAAAATTTAAGTAGGTTTGAATATTCACACGTCTTGAATGAGCAACAACTTCTAATTGGAAGTCGAGGTTATTAAGTAAATTACGCCAGTTTATTAATATTGAAGATTGTTCGTTTTCGGATTTCAAATCTAAATTTATCCCGGAAACAGATAAGATTGAGCGGAGTGAACCGTTTTTTAAAATAATCACCCCCTTTCTTATTTGATGAAGGGAAAGAAGAGATTGGCTACTAAAAGCTTCTTTTATTTTTGAAGGCATTTTTATTTATCTAAAATATTTGTTAACTGATCAAGAGTGTTTTTATCAAGGGTTTTTTTACTTGAAGTTTCTGATGTTGAAGTTATTTTCTGGGGTATATTTCTTGAAGGCTCAGAAACAATCATTTCTTTTTGCCAAAGATAGTGTTTTGGAAGCCAGAAATGCAGGACTGCAGACATAAAAAAGTTATAGACAGGCTGATTATTTATCTTACCAAATGTGATAAACAATCCAAGGGGAGTAATAATCGCAAAAAGAATTATCCAAAGCCAAAACTGTAAAAGAGCAAATAGAATAATCAATAAACCAGCAAAGGATAATAAAATCCATAATTGATTAAAAGTAATCAATCCCATCAACTTTGTTTCTTCTTCAATAAATTTTGGTACTTGATAACTCATATTAAGCTTCACCAAAAGGGTTTTCCTCTTGATATTTTTGATATCGAATTGGTTCTCTTGATATTGGCTCTTTTTCCTCTTTTCTTTTTTGCATTTCTTTCAATTTAACATCAAGAATATAAGGCTTTTTGTTAGATATTTTTTGAGACGGCTCTTCGTCTTGAAATTTTTTCCCTTCACCAGAGAGAACTTCAGAAGGGTTTTTTTCTGATTCTAATTTTTTCTTTGGCAGTTCTTCTTGTTTTTTTTCTTCTTTTCTATTTTTTTGTTTAGAGACAAGAACATTTTTCATTTCATTCACAATTTTTGGCTGGATATCCTTTTTAGTCATAGCTTCTAACAATTTCTGACGGATTTTATCTTGCTGGGATGGTGTAGTTTTTGGAGCAATAACTTTTTTAAATTCCTCGGCTTTTCTTTTTGGTCTTTCTATCTCTATCTTAGAAGGTTCAGGAAAAGAATATTCAGGAATATTTTGAATTTGTTCTTTTGCTATTTCGTTAGATTCTTCTTTTTTTTCGATTTCTTTAATAAACTGTTTTTGCTCTTCAGGCTCAATTTTATTAGAAGTATCTTTTGGAAAAATATCTTTTTCAGTCTTTTGAACTACTGGAGCTGCTTTTTTGAACGACCCTTGAGTCTCTTTTTTTTCTAAAGGCTTTATTGTTTTATTTTTAATAAGAGGTTTAAGTGGAGGAATTTTTGTAGACAAGGGTTTTTGTGAGAATGTTTGGCCTTCGGTTTTTTCTTTTGAAACGGTTAGCGGTTCTTTGTATTGATCTAATTCTTTATTAAATTGATCAAAAATTTTTGTTTGGATTATTTGATCAATAATTTGAGCTTCTGCAGTAGTAATCTTTATTCTTTTTTGTAATTCGTTTTTAAACTGTTTTCGTGATAACTGTAAAGAAAGAATTTCTGTTACAAGATTCATGATACTAAAAAATACATGTTCTGAAGGAGTTTTAGTTAAATTTAATGCACTGTCTATAATCTCTCCAATTTCATCAGAGGCAAGAAAATTCTGGATAGATTCTGGGAGTTTGTTGTATAAAGTTAAAAAATCATTGTGTTTATCCTCAGACATATTTAAGAATTATACTAATTAAAGGTTAAAAGCTCCTCGTATCACTGGGTTTCTTCGATATTGTGGTTTTGCTCTTAAATAATCTAAAGCATCGCTTCTAGTGCTACCAACATTAAATTCTCTAATTGAATTTATAATTTCTTCCACAAATTCTTTTTGCTTATTAGTGCTGTCTATTGAATTAATCATAGCGGCAAGCTTTGGGGCAGGAAAATCTTTTTTAAGAAGGTATTCGAAGAATTTACTACTTTCTTCTTTTTCTATTAATCCATTTAATACATTTTCCCAATTACCCTCTTTAATATTATCTGTAGAAGATTTTAGTATTTGTTCTACCAAAAGTTCTGTAATAGCACGATTCTTGGCTTTATCTTCTGGTATCCCAGGGCTGGTGGCTTTAACTTTCTCTATTGCGTTATTCATCTCATCAGGTTTAGTAAAATGCTCAATATAAAACGCTGGGTTAGCTTTTTTAATTCCAGAAATTTTTAGGGAAGATTGATCCCGGACTGTATTAAGTAGCCCAAGGTCTTTGTAATCTATTTTTTTTCTTTCTATTAATTGATTAAGCCCAATAGCAACCCTTGCTTTATCTCTTTTATG
>JAQTTC010000012.1 GCA_028711005.1 Minisyncoccota bacterium | reverse complement strand
ACAACAGACTAACAAAACCGCCTAAGGACGCTTTACGCCCAGTAAATCCGGATAACACTTGGAGCCTACGTATTACCGCTGCTGCTGGCACGTAGTTAGCAGCTCCTTATTCTTCGCCTAACGTCATACTGAATAAATCAGAATTCCTCAGCGAAAAAAGTGGTTTACAAACCGAAATCCTTCTTCCCACACGCGATGTCGCTCGATCAGGCTTTCGCCCATTGTCGAAGATTCTCGGCTACTGCCTCCCGTAGGAGTAGGGCCCGTGTCTCAGTGCCCTTGTTGGGGAACATGCTCTCACACCCCCTACCCGTCATAGCCTTGGTGAGCTATTACCTCACCAACAAGCTGATAGGACCTAGGCCTCTCGTTAAGCGCCCTAAGCAAGCTTAGAGCTTTACTAAATTCTTAATAAAGAATTTAGACCATTGGGTATTACCTCCGCTTTCGCGAAACTATCCCCATCTTAACGGCAAGTTACCAAGGTATTACTAACCCGTTTGCCACTATACGTGCAAGCACGTATCGTACGACTTGTATGCCTTAACCACATCGCTAGCGTTCATCCTGGACCAGGATCAAATCCTCATTTAAACTCATTTAATCTTTATAAAAAAATTAAATAAGCAAAACTTGGAATAACCAGAAAAGATTGAACTTAATTGACTATTAAATTATCAAAGGACAATCAAAAACGTTGTCATGAAAACACAACGCATTATTAATTATAAAGAAAAATTTCTTTTTGTCAACCCTGTAAACACTTGTGCCCCCGGCAGGACTCGAACCTGCGACCCTGACCTTAGGAGTGTCATGCTCTAATCCACTGAGCTACGAGGGCTCATAAATAACAAAATTATTATTTATAATTTTTATATCCTGACTAATTAAAAATAATATATCCTAACTAATTAAAATAAAATTTGCCTAAAAAATAAATGCGCGGATGACCGGACTTGAACCGGCGACCTCCTGCGTGACAGGCAGGCGTTCTAAACCAAACTGAACTACATCCGCATGGTGCCAGGGAAGGGATTCGAACCCTTGACCTCGGCTTTATGAGTGCCACGCTCTAACCGACTGAGCTACCCTGGCGAAAATATTGTTGCGGGGGTCGGAATTGCACCGACGTCTCGAGGTTATGGGCCTCGTGAGATACTACTTCTCCACCCCGCGATTGTAAGTAATATCTCATTATAAAAGAAAAATGGAATAAAATCAACCCTTAAATATTTAATAATTCTTCCCAGAATTTCTTATAAATACTCACCACATCTTTAGCTTTATTCTGTTCTAAAGAAAAATCTTTATCTTCAATAATTTTTTGTCTAATTTGATGAAGTTGGTATAAGATTTCTAAATTTTGATAATTTCTAAATTTTAATTCTTCTAAAATTTTAATAAAATCATCTTGTTCCTCCTTATTAGTTACTCCAAAACCAGAATAACCAACTAAATTTAGAGTTTCTTTTACTATCCCCTCTGCTTTAATTACTGCTAACTTCCATGAAGATTCATAAGGTTCTAACAAAAGTTGGTTTATTTTTTGCCACTCTTTACGATTTTTATTTGATGAAGATACCTCTGGAACAACTCCCCACCAATTTTGCCATTTTTCTCTCCATTTTGAAAGAATTTTAAGTTTCCTGAAATAATAAATAACTCCAATTAAAAAAAGAACAGAAAGAATTAAGGAAATAATCTTAAGGTATATAAAATATATATATATTTGGGAAATCATTAAATAATAATTTTTTCTATTAATTTAGCTGCCTGCAGTAATTGATAATCAGAAAGATAAGAACCAATAAGTTGCAATCCTATGGGTAAATTATTTTCCCAAGCACAAGGTAAATTAATTGCTGGTACACCAGAAATGTTTGCCCCAACAGTAAAAACATCTGAGAGATACATCGCCAAAGGATTGTCAGATTTTTCACCAATTTTAAAAGGAAGAGTTGGCGAGGTCGGTGTTATTAAAAAATCAACTTCTTTAAATACTTTATTAAAATCTTCATTAATTAATTTTCTTACTTGCTGGGCTTTTTTATAATAAGCATCATAATAACCACTAGATAAAACATAAGTTCCTAAAATTATTCTCCGACGTACTTCAGGTCCAAACCCTTTCCCTCTATTTTTAAAATATAAATCTCTTAAATTTTCAATTTTCAAATCTTTAACTCCGCCATAACGAATACCATCAAAACGAGCTAAATTAGCACTTATTTCTGCTGGCATTATTATATAATAACAAGGCAAAGCATAAAGACTGGTTGATAAACTAACTTCCTTAATTTTTGCTCCTTGAGCTTCAATCTTTTTAATTGCCTCTTCTACCTTCTTCTTTATTACATCGTCTAATCCTTTTTGAAAATATTCTTTTGGCAAACCAAAAACTGAATTCTCTATCTTAAATTCTTTATTCTTCTCTTTATCTAAATCTATTGGGATGTTTAAAGAAGTAGAATCCATTGAATCTTGACCAGCAATAACTTTAAAAATGATCTCAGCGTCTTCAACGCTCTGAGTTAAAGGACTAATAATATCAAGGGAAGAAGCCATAGCAATAAGACCATGACGAGAAACCGTACCATAGCTAGGTTTAAAACCAACAATTCCACAAAAGCTAGCTGGTTGCCTAACTGATCCACCAGTATCTGAACCTAGGGCAAAAGGAACCATCTCGCTTTTGACAGCTGCTGCTGACCCGCCAGAAGACCCACCAGGAACCCTTGTCAAATCACATGGATTTTTTGTTGGGAAAAAAGCTGAATTTTCTGTTGAAGACCCCATGGCAAATTCGTCCATGTTTGTTTTACCAATTAAAATTGCTCTCTGATCTTTTAATAATTTTACAGCTGTTGATTCAAAGCTAGATTCATAATTTTCTAAAATTTTTGAACCGGCTGTAGTCTTTGTACCTAAAGCCAACATATTGTCTTTTACTGCAAAAGGAATTCCTTCTAAAAGGTTAATATTTTCTCCTTTATTAATTTTTTCATCTATTTGCTCAGCTTGTTTTAAAACTTTTTCTTCTTCAATTAAAGACAAAAAAGCATTAATTTGTTTATCTTTTTCTTCAATTGTATTAAGATAACACCTAGCTAAGTCAACGGCTGTAATCTCTTTATTAATTAATTTTTGATGAAGTTCTTTAATCATAATTTGTATTATTCAAATATAGGGGGAACTTTAAAATATCCTTTTTCTGTATTGAAAGCAGATTTTTTTAATTCATCATTTTCTTTCTGTTCATGAACTTCATCTTCACGACAAATATTTTGTATTGAAGTTCCTCCAGTCATTGGTTCCACTCCCGTTGTATCTAACTCTTGAAGCTGTTTTACATAATCTAAAATTTTTTCAAGATCTAAAGTTATCTTCTCTTGTTCTTGAGAAGATAATTCTATTCTTGCTAATTCTAATAAATGATTAATTTCTTTTGAATCCATATTAATTTTATTATAGCATTTTAAGAAAATCTTTTTCACTAATCACTTTTACTCCCAAATTCTTAGCTTTTTCATATTTTGAACCAGGGTTTTTCCCAGTAATTAAATAATTAGTTTTTGAAGAAATTGTTTCTTGAAACTTCCCTCCTTGATTTAATATTTTATTTTTCGCCTCTTCACGAGACATAGAATCTAGAGCCCCAGTAATAACAAAAATTTGATTAGTAAATTTTCCTTTTTTCTCTATTTCTTTTACTGGCATTAGCTGAATACCCGCTTTATAAAGTTTTTCTAAAAATAATATATTTTTTTTATCTTTAAACCAACCATATATCGACTGCCCTATCTTAGGCCCTATCATTGGAATCTTCTCAAAATCTTCTTTTGTAAAATTATTACTTACTTGAATTAATTTTTGAATTGAAAGATTCTTGCTCAAATTAAATTTTTTTTGGAAATACCTTGCCAAAACTAATGCAGTTTCTTCACCAATATGAATAATCCCCAAAGCAAATAAAAACTGATTAAACAATATCTTTTTCTTTAATTGAATTGCTAATACAATATTTTGACTAGATTTTGCTCCATATCGTTCTAAAGGAGCAATATCCCCTTCTTTTAAATTAAACAAGTCTGCTGCATCTTGAATCAATCCCTCATCTAGAAGTCTATTTATTAATTTTGGTCCAATACCTTTTATGTCAAAAGCTCCTTTACCGATAAAATGATAAAGATTTTCCTGGGAACGAGCTGGACAATTCTTGTTTGGACAACGGACAATAATTCCTCTTTCGTCTTCTTCTGTTAAAGTACCACAAACAGGACATTTCTTCGGCATTTGGAAGTTTTTTTCTTTTCCCGTACGTAAGTTGGGTAAAACTTTTGTTACCTGTGGAATAACATCACCTGCTCGACTTATTATTACTGTATCTCCAATCTTTAATCCTAGCCTTTTAATTTCTTCTTTATTATGAAGGGTTGCTCGAGTAACCATCACCCCACTCACTTTAACTGGTTTTAAAATAGCTACAGGGGTTAGAATACCTGTTCTCCCTACTTGAATAATAATATTTTCTACTTGAGTAATTACTTCTGATGGAGAAAACTTAAAAGCGATTGCCCCCCGAGGAGCTTTACCAACAAATCCCAACTCTTCAAAATATTCATTATTATTAACTATTATTACAAGTCCGTCAATTTCATAAGGCAAGCTATCTCTTTGCTCCTGAATTCTTTTATGAACTTCAAAAATTTCTTCAAGAGTACTCACTTTTTTATTCTCTGAGTGAGTTTTGAAACCTAATGCTTTTAATATTAAATGTTCTTGTTCATGAGTTTTCTGACCTAAGTCTGTCACTAATTCATAGGCATAAAAATCTAAATTTCTTGCTGCTGTAATTTTGGAATCTAATTGACGAACAGAACCAGCAGCAACATTGCGAGGATTGGCATAAGGCAACAAACCTTTTTTCTTTCTTTCCTCATTAATTTTTTTAAATTCTTTTTTCCCTAAAAGAACTTCCCCCCTAATTTCTAAATGCGAAGGAAATTCTTTTTCTAAGCTTTTAGCTATGTCTCTGAGGCCTTCCTTCAATAAAGCATCGAATATTTCCTTTTTATCAAATAATTTTAAAGGAATTGCTTCTATTGTTTTCAGGTTTTGAGTAATATCTTCTCCGACCTTTCCGTCCCCTCTAGTAGACCCTATCTTAAAAAATCCATTTTCATATTCCAAAGCAATCGCTAAACCGTCAAACTTATGTTCACAATAAAAATTTATTTTCGCTGAAGAAGGAAGAAGTTTTTTAATTCTATCATACCAATCATAAATATCTTGCTCTGAAAAAGCATCATTTAAAGAAAACATAGGAACGCTATGCTCTGTTTTCTTGAATTTTTTTAATGGTTTTCCTTCTACTCTTTGACTAGGAGAATCAGGAGTAATAAACTCTGGATATTGTTTTTCTAAATCGGAAAGTTCTTTTTTTAAAGAATCCAAAACCTCATCTGAGATTAAAGATTGGTTTAAAACATGATAAGCATAACGATATTTGTTGATTTCCTTTTTTAATTTTTCAATTCGTATTTTTACTTTTTCTTTGTTCATTAATTTCCAAAATTAACCTCAAGCCCTCGGCTTACTCTTCTTGAATACCCTGTTGTTTTAATTTTTTGAGTTATATCAAAATCATTTTGTGATTCAAAATCAGTACCATTATTCATTATTGGTTTTTCCACATTACTTTCTGGGTTTAAACTATTATAAATCTCCCATTCCATTCCAGCATCTGCTGCATAAAAAGCCTTAACTGATTCTGAAGTCTCAATAGATTGACGAAAATCCTTAATAAAAATAGACATTAAAAACAGAGCTGAAGCCATTATACCAGACAAAACTAAAATACTCATTAAAAAAATCTGACCTGATTGTTTTTTAAAGAATGAAGATTGAATCATAAGTTAAATTTACTCTAACATTAAAGACCTCGGAGTTATGGAAGTTTGCACATTAAAGAAATATTCTTGATCATTAACTTCTGTAGAAGCTTCTAAAACAATAATTATTGTTTTTTGACTTGAAGAACCACTATCTTGAACATAAAAACGACTATAATTAATATTCACTTGAGGGCCAAAAAGCGGAAGATAATAAATTTCATCAACAAGCTTCTCTAAATTTTTTTCATTTTCATTAAAACGATATTCCATTTTTTCCCATCTTCCTTCAGAAAAATACTCAAAAGAGATTTTTGTATTATCATCAAAAACTGTAAAATCTTTTCCAACTCTAATAGAACGAGCTATTATTTCTAGATTATTCCTAATATTATTTTCACCATTTAATAAAGCATAAGCAACTCTTTCCGTTCTTAAAACTGCAATATATACTTGCGAAACAACAACTATTACCATCATAAATATAAAAACTGAAACCAAAACCTCAATAAGAGTAAAACCTTTACTTTTATTCAACTTTAAATTTTTAATTTTTAATCTTGAAAAAAAATTCATTAAAAATTATTTAATTTAAATTTAGCCAATTAAATAAACGATCCTCTACTATTAAATCAAACTCTATATTTCTTGTTTTCCAATTCATTATAACTTCAACCATAATTTGATCACCAGGAATAGTTGAGATTTTTATTTTTCTATTAAAAACAGTTTCTTCTCCTATAGAATGATTATAAATCCTTTGGTCAACATCATCGTTATATAATAAATTTGGAGCTTCTCTTCCTTCTTCAATAGGAACCAAACTGATAGAACTACCGTCTCTAATTTTTGCCTCAACAATATAATTCCCATCTTCTAAACCATCTCGCCAATTATCGCTTTCATTATCAAGAATTTTAATAAAATTAGTATCTCTTATCTGCCTTACCAGTTCCACTCCTTCTTGAGCTAAAAAGCTAGCTGTCAATCTATCTTGAATAACCGCAGCATTATAAAGAGCTCTTGTAACAAGAACAAATCCTGAAAAAATCCCGATTATTAAAACAGACATTGCGATTAATGCTTCAACTAAAGTAAATCCTTTTTTAGAAAATCTGAAAAATAAAATTTTCTTCATAATTTTTAATTACTCTGTTTTCTTTAATTCTTTATAAACCTGCCCTACTTTAGAAATTTGTATTTCGTAATATTGATCGGGAATATTCTTTAAACGAATTTTAATAATAGCACTGTCTTCTCCAACTGGATCAGGGGAGAATTTTATTTTTGGTTCTGGCGGAACAAAAACAATAGAATTAATACTGCTCTCAAATATTTCAATTCTTCTTAAAAGATTAAACTCCTCTACTTTTTCTCCTTGATTTTCATCATATTTATAATTTCCTTTTAAGTCACCATTGGGAAATTCTTCACAAAAATCTGTAAAAAGTATAAATTTTTCTACTGGAACATTGTCTTTATCGATATAAATTCCCCAACCGCAAACTTCTTTTTCATTTGAAGAATCTTCCTGCAAAACAAGCATTGATAAACTTTGAGCTTTTTGTATTTCAAATACTATTCGATTACCTTCACGAATAAGATCGGCTACTGATTCACTCTGCCTCGAGTAGGCTAAAATCATTGTACTCAACATTGTAATGATTCCTAGAGTTACTAGCATTTCAATTAAAGTAAACCCTCTAAATTTTTTCATCTGAAGACCTTGACGAATAGACTCTTTTTTCCAAAATTTTAAATACAAAAATTTAAACATTATTAAAAACCATTTTTAAAATAATAAGGCTAAATACTTCTCTATTATTATATCACCAAAAAGCATAACTGTCAGTGCTCCAAAAGACAAAAAAGGAGCAAAAGGAACATAGCCTTTCATTTTTTTCTTTTTTAAAGCCAATAAGATCAAGGCAACTCCACCACCAATTAAAAAAGCAATAATTAAAGCTATTAACGATTCTGGCCAGCCTAAAATAATTCCTAAAAAAAATGCTAGAATTGCATCCCCCCAACCCATAGCTTTTTCTTTTGTTGTCCAAGCTAATAAAGAAATAACACCACAGAAAAAAAGAATTCCTAAAAATAAAGAAGGGAAATAAGAATAATAACCAAAAACAAAATTTTTATCTCCTAAAAACCGGGAAAAATAAGGTAGAAAATAAAAAGAATTTTTAGAAATTAAAAAACCTAAAATTAATCTCCAAATAAAACTAATTGTTATTGCTGGTATTAATACTTCATTCAAAATTAAATATTTTTTCAAATCATAAACAGAGATAACGATTAAAACAGCAACCCAATAAAACCAGAATAGAAAATTTAATATTATCAATATATTCTCAAAATTAATATTTTGAAACATATAAAGACTAGCAAAAGAAAAACGGAAAAACCTTAAAACAACAAAAGTAAAAAACAAACCCGTTATTGCTTCCACTAAAGGATATTGCCAAGATAATTTATGCTTACAAGAAGAACACTTTCCTTTTAGAAAAATAAAACTTAAAATCGGAATAAGCTCCCACCAAACTAAAGGCTTGCGACAGTAAGGACAATAAGAACCCCCTTTTAAAGGGGATTCTTTAATTTCAGCTCTATCAATGACAACATTTAAAAAGCTGCCTATTATCGTACCAAAAGTGAAAGCTAAAAAAGCTAAGAGAAAAACCATTTAGAATCTTAAATTATAAATTCTTAAGGAATAATACAATACATTTGACTGTCACTACAAGAAACCCCATATCTATCAATATTATAGGAATCTTGCAAAGTTGCATCTTCTGTTTCTAGCATAACTCCTAGAACATAGTCTTGGAGATCGTCTGAAGCACCATATCTATAAGTACGTACAACCGGATCACTACCATAAAGAGGGTCTTGAGGAATTCTTGAAACAGCACCACTACTAATTAATTCATCACTTAAATCACCCCAGGACATTGTGCCAGGGTAGGTATAATTTAAACTATAATAAAGTTCTAAAGCATTCATCACATTATGCAAGTCAGCTATTCTTCTTGCATCTCGAGTCTTTGCTCTAGCACCACCCATGCCTACTAAAATCAAAGACGCTAAAACAGCAATAATGGTTATTACTATTAACATTTCAATAAGAGTAAAACCTTTTTTATTTTTAATCATATTTTATATTTTAATATATTTACTCGACCTTTAATTTTATTATTTGTCATCTATCATACTAGACACTCTGAGCTAATTGATAAATTGGGAATAAAACTGCTGTAACTAAGAAAGCTACTAAAACACCAATAAATATTATTAAAATTGGTTGTAATAAATCTACCATCGTTGTAAAGGCTCTATCTACTTCTTTTTGATAATAACCAGCTACTGTTTTTAGAATAGAATCTAAACGACCTGTGCTTTCACCAACAGCTGTCATTTGACTTACTAATGGAGGTAAATATTCATTATATTCTTTTAGAGTATTACTAATGTTCTCTCCTCTTCTAACTGACTCAGCGGTTTTGTATCCAATTACCTGGTAGACATAATTACCTGTTGCTTCACCAGCTACTTCAAAAGCAGTTACTACTGGAATACCACCAAAAATTAAAGTTCCAGCTGTTTCACAAAAACGAGCAATATATATCTTTTTATAAATGTCTCCCAGAACAGGCATCTTGAGCATGTATATTCCTCCAATCCTTCTCCCCTCTTTTGATTGGAAATAATTTAGTGCAAACCAAGCAAGGCCTAAAAGTAAAATTAAAGCTATTAATCCATAACTTTTGAAAAACTCTCCAATAAAAATCAAGATTCGAGTTCCTAAGGGAGGAGTTCTACCAAATTCTTCAAAAATTGAAATCATTTGTGGCGCCAAGGCAACAGTAATTACTACCCCTACAATCATAAAAGTAGTAAATAAAAACACAGGATAAGTTGAAGCTGATTTAATTTTGTTTCTTAAATCATTTTCATGCTCAGCATAATCAGCTAGATAAATAAGTACTTCTTCTAAGCGACCTGAAATTTCCCCAGACTTAACCATCTGAGCATAAAAATCTCCAAAAAGATCACTTCTTTTTTCTATTGCTTTAGAAAGAGGAAGACCAGCATCTAAATCTGAAATTAATTCAAAAACTAAATCCTTAATTGCTGGAGTTGCTGCTTGAAGAAAAAGAGTTCTCAAGGCTTCAGTTAAAGGAACCTGTGATTGTAATAAAGTAGCAAATTGGCGAAGAAAAACAGCTAAATCTCTCTTGCTAATTCTCGTTTTTCTACCAAAAATTTCATCCAAAAAATTTGTTTGTCTTTCAGGGCTAATTTCTAAAACAATCAAATCATATCCTTGTAAAATGTTTATTGCCGTATCCAAAGAACGAGCTTCAACTTTTCCAGCTTTAATATTTCCTTGTTTATCTTTTGCCCTATAAATAAATTTCATATTTTTCTCTAATATATTTTTCTCTAATATATTTT
>JAQTTC010000035.1 GCA_028711005.1 Minisyncoccota bacterium | reverse complement strand
AAAGATTTTAAAATTAAAAATGAGCTTGGAGAAAAAAGCTTATAAAATTATGAAAACAACATTATTAGTTTTAACCGCCCTAATAATCTTTATATCTTTCTTTATTTGGGTTTTTGGGCAGGTTTTAGAATTAAAATCAGTTCTTTGAAAAGGAGGCAGAAATGCGAGTTTGTGTAATCTCCGGACAATCTGGGATTGGCAAGGATACCGTTATATCTTATCTTTCTGAGTTTAAAAGGTTTCCCTCTTTTACAACAAGACCGATAAGGGAAGGAGAAATAGACGGGGTAAATTATCATTTTGTTTCCCGGCAAGAATTTTTAAATGAAAAAAAACACGGAAGATTACTTGATTGCATCAGTATATCAGGATACTTATACGGCTTTCCGATAGAGGATTTTCTTGAACAGGAAGGAAATTACGCCCTTAATTTAGTAGTTTATTCAGGGCTTGCGGTAAGGAGATTGATATATCAAGCAAAATTATTCTATTTAACTTTTCCAGACAAAAATACCCAGATTGAAAGATTAAAAAAAAGGGGAATGTCCGATTATGAAATAGGGGTTAGATTAAGAGATGACCCCAATGAAGATAAAGCACCCTCTTTTTATGATAGAGAGATTGTCAATCACAATAGTTTTCAAACCGCAATGCAAATTGCAAAGGAGATGAGATATGACACCCCAAGTTATCCAAGAGTTGGAAAAAAAAGGTTTGATGGACGGAGATTGCCCATCTTTAGAGGCAATCAAGATTGCTATTGGGACGGTTGACGAAACTTCCAACACCGCCCGTGAGATTTACGAACACGCAGACATCTGCCCCCGTTGCTCTCTCAAATTTGAGGAAGCAAGATAATTTAAAGGAGAGGGAAAACCTCCCTCTCCAATTTTTATGAAATTCATTACATCAAATAAAAACAAAATAAGGGAAGCAAAAGAGATCTTGGGAATAGATATTTTTTCCGAACCGTATAACGGAGAAGAAATACAAGACATAGATGTTGAAAAGGTCGCTGTGTATAAGTTATTATTATCGGGCGTTCCTAATTCTTTTGTAGAAGATACTGGACTTTATTTGGGAAAGAAAAGAGAAATAGGAGCAATGATTAAATACTTTCCTCCCGAAAGGATAGCCAAAGCATACTATGGGGAAAAAGCTGAAGCTATTTGCTGTATTGCTTATAATGGAAAAGAGGTTCATATTTTTAAAGGAAAGATAAAAGGAACGATTGTCTATCCGCGCGGAAAAAGAGGTTTTGGCTGGGATTGTATTTTTCAACCCGAAGGATATAATAAAACATTTGCAGAAATAGAGGAAAAAAACAAAATATCCCATAGATATAAAGCATTTAAAAAATTTAAAAATAAAATAAAAAGCAGTTAAAAGTCATAGAGTTGATTAAGGAGTTAATTGAAAGGGGGGTAGTTCCTGCCATAGTGGCAGAATATTTGACAAGACAAGTGTAATATAGTCCTTTTAAAATCGTCTTATATAAAAGCAGATAAGTGTCTAGTAGAAAAACAATAGTTTTCACCAAAGAGTTAATCTTTGTCTTTTAAAGGGCTTATCTATTGACAAACTTCTTTATTTTTGTTAATATGGGGTTAACAAAAATAAGGCAAACAAATAAACAAAAGTGGGATTCAAACTTAATAGGCGTTTTGCACTTGAATCCTGCGACGCCTATTTTGTTTCCACAAAGAAAGAGAAGTCTAAATAATGTAAATGCTTATAAGTTTTAACTATCGGAGCGAGATTAGAAAATTGGCAAAGTATGAGAATTGATAAAATCGCTCGCCAAAAAATGTTATACTTATAAGAAAGGTTAGCCGAGCAGGTGAAATACTGTTAACAGCTCTGACCAATAAATTACCCCAGCATTATTAAAGCTTATAGTAGGAAGAGATGCAGAGGAGGGAACTCTATATAAGCCCGTAGAGAAGTATAAAGGAGTAGCACGCTATTTATTGCCTCAAAATTCAATTCCTTGCTTTCTAAAATAATATTAGTTTATTCCCTTGTTAATAGCACTGGGGAATGGGCTCTAATGCAAATGAATAACAAAGATAAAAGAATGCAATATCTAACAGAAGTAATAGATAAGTATATGAAGACAGAACCTATGTTAACCGAGAAAGATATTGCAATGATAATAGTTATGCAGTTAGGAGATATTACAAAGTTTATCAAGGAGTGTAAAAAAGAAATAAAAAAAGAATTAAAATGAAAACTATGATAGAAAAAGAATACAAAAATTGGCTAAGTAAATTCAAAGGCGATAGAAACTTCGCAAAGCATTATTTCTTGGCTTCAAAAGGAGCAATAAGACTTCGCCCCTCTGTAATTAACTTTACTATTCAAAACCAAGACTTGTACAATCAATTAGATAATGAGTTAAGACAGATGAACAAACAACAAGCATACAGGGAATATGCAAGAAGAAAAAGAGAAGAGGCAGAAGAAATGGCAGTAGAATATGATATGTCTGTATTTGAGCCACAGAAAGAAGTTCGTTTAGAAGATATACCTTTCAGTTTTATTTTATTGACATTTTTTAGTTATTTGATAATATAAGGGTATTATCAACCTTACAAAACAAAGACGGCGACATTTTTACTTGTAAGGTTGAGGTGTCGCCTTTTTTGTTTAAAAGTTATGAAAATATGTATTGAGTGTGGAGAGTTAAAAAAGTTAGAAGATTAT
>JAQTTC010000034.1 GCA_028711005.1 Minisyncoccota bacterium | reverse complement strand
CTTAAAATAAAATATAAATCATAATAATCCCTTGGTTTATGCCGCTTAAGTAATGCCAAGAATTTACCCTTTACTATCTCTTTTGGAGATAAATGGACCAAAACATAAGCAGGTAGAAAATCAGAGATAATGGTTGTTATAGATTTTTGCAATAATATTTCTTTTCGCAAAGAAATCTCAATATTAATTTCACCACTGAAATCATAAAAAGAATATGAAATAATCCCTAAATAACCCTCAGAAGTAAGTTTGGCTTCTTTTAATTGTATCGTGATTCCTTGATTTTCTATTTTACTGATTGATTTTAAAAAGAAATCATCTAACTTATTCTTAGACAGAATCTTCTGGACGCTAAAATCTAAATCTTCTGAAAATCGTGGGCTATGAAAAACGATTCTTAAAGCAGTCCCTTCTTTAAATAAAAGCACATTTGATCCCTTTTGACTATAAAGTGCTGATAAAAATAAATGCTGGATATATTCTCGAGCAATATTATCTTTCCTCGTTTGGTTTTTAATAGATAATTCTTTGATTGTATTTTGGCTCAGCATAAAGATTATTAATTATTTCTTCAATTTTTACCTTTTGAAATTGTTTGGCATAACTTAAAAGTTTAGTTTTTTTAATCTTACTTAAATTAATTCTCTCATAAGCTAATTTTCTTTTTCCCAACACAACAAGATATAAATAATCAACTAAAGCCTTTTCTGGCTCAGCAATCAAAACCGTAGCGTTTTTAATTTTAATTGACTTATACCCATTAAAACAATCCCTTTTAATTTTTTTATAAGAATATTTAATATCATTAACATTAAAGGTTCTTGTAGTGCGTGAAGTCGCGGAGATTACTTCATAAATTGTTTCTGGAATAATTTCATAAAATGACAAAGCCGTCTCAAAAGATATATAAGAAGGTTGATAAATCTTATTGGCTATCTCAAATTCATGCGGAGGATTATTCTTAAAGAAATATAATCCTTTTCTTGCTTTCACTAAAAACTCTGTTTTAACATAACGAAAGATACTCCTTTGAGCTGTGGAATAATTAACCTCTAAAACCCTCTTGTAATCTAAAATTGTAAACAGTTTTAATCCTACTTTTTTAAATTTCTCTTGGACCAAGATAGGGTTAATTTTTTTTCTAAGATAATGTTCCATTTAGAAGACAATATTGTCTTATAGCTGAAATATATCATAACAAGATATCCAATCTCAAATTAGAAAATTACTACAATTACCTATTGGTTCGCCCGCGATAACAATTGCTTTGTAGATATTTCTCTATTTCTTTAATGCTCTCTGAAACTAAATTCTTTCTTAACCAACTCTTTTGTTTTTCATCAACTAATTCACCTACGCCTTGCAAAACATTCTTTGAATTATAATTTTTCTTAATGAACTTGATTAAAAGACTAAAATATTCTTCTGGAGATTTATTAATTCTTTCCTTTAGTAATTCGGAATTAATAAAATACTCTCTTTTCAAAAAATAATAAATATCAAATAAATCACGAGCGACAGGCAATTTTCTTTCTGTTATAGCTATCGCTTTATGAGTCATCATCGTTGGAATATCAGCAATTTTTAACTCAACACCTAGAAGCCGATGAATTTCGTAATTATTATTTTCCCATTTTCTTTTATTAAATTCTATCTTAATATTTGGAGTATTTTGTTCATAATCCAACATGAAAAATATAGTATATCTTTTGTTATAAAAATCTTTAATGCGACCGTATTTTTGAATGATTATTTTGATCCTATCAATATCCTCTGAATTGAATTCTTTTACAATATCAAAATCCAAGTCTAATGACAACCGAGGTAGCTCATAAAACAACATAGCAGCAGTACCTCCTTTAAAAACAATTTTACCATCTAAAGATTTCAAAATATCTAGCAAAAGTTCCGTTAGAATTCTTTTATGTTTATCAACATTAACTCTATTCTTAGCCATAAATTAAAAAGAATTAAGAAAATTTTGGATTTTGTTTTTAACTAATTGTGGATAATATTTTGATAAATTTTGTAATCGTAATTTGTTTACCTTTTCTAAATTATCGACATTAGGATGCATGCCCAAATATAAACAATCTAAAATAGCGCGTTCAGGAGTAGCAATACTAAAATTTTCTAAAAATTCAATACCTTCTAAATTCAACAATAATTCTTTTTTAAGTACAAAATACTTCAAAGTATAATCAGCTATTTTCCTTTTATAATTAATTAAAGCAGCTGATTCTATTTCCTGGTTAGCTTGAAAGGATATACCATGATAAAAAAGGGCACAATTAAAAGAAATATAAGAAGGAGTAATAACTGTATTTGCTAACTCATAAATATTAAAGTCTTCTTTTAAACTATAATACCCTCTCGCTATCCTAAACAATAAACCCTTATCTACCATTCTTTTTACAACAACATTAAAAGATTCCTTTTTAACACCCCAAAGGTTAATTAAAGACTTAGCTGAAAAAGTTGTTTTGTTTGACTTGTTTAGTATGGCTAAACGCTCTGCATTATTCATATAATTCCGAGTAATAGTATACAAATCTGTATACTATCATTGTATATCTATTAAATTCTCTTGTCAAATATAATAACCAATTAAAAATATTTTCCTCGAGCATCAAGATGCTCATCATAAGTTTCAGAGAAAATAGTATTACCTGTCTGACGATCAGTTAGATAATACCAATAATCATTAG
>JAQTTC010000011.1 GCA_028711005.1 Minisyncoccota bacterium | reverse complement strand
TATAAAGGAGTAAAAATTAATATTGTTGACACTCCAGGGCATGCTGATTTTTCTGGAGAAGTAGAGAGAGTGATAAATATGGTAGAAGGTGCTATTTTATTAGTTGATGCTGCAGAAGGCCCATTGCCTCAAACAAAATTTGTTTTACGCAAAGCTTTTAAGCATAATTTAAAAGTTATTTTGGCAATTAATAAAATAGATAGAAAAGATGCTATGCCTAGAGAGATGTTAAAAAAAACTGAAGAATTGTTTTTGGAGTTAGCTCAAAATGATAGTCAACTTAATCTTCCTATTATTTATACAATTGGTCGTGAAGGCAAAGCTTACGATCATTTGCCTACGACAGCGGAATTAAATGGAACATCTGATTTAACTCCTTTACTTGATACCATTATTAAATATATTTCTCCTCCATTAATAGACCCTGATCAGCCATTTAAAATGATAGTTAATGCCCTTGATTTTGATTCATATAAAGGTAAATATGCTATTGGTAAAATTTCCCATGGGAAAATAAATAAAGGTGATTCAGTAAATATTTTAAATACTAATGGTAAAGTCGGTTCTGGAAAAGTAGAGAATGTTTTTATTAGTGAAGGATTAAAACGAGTAGAGGTTCCTGAAGCTTTATCTGGTGAGATAGTAGCTTTGACTGGTATATCTGAAGTAAAGATAGGTGAAACCCTAGCTGCCACCTCGGTAAAAGAAGCTTTGCCTTCTATTGAAATTGGGCAGCCTACTTTAAAAGTAGCAGTAGGGATTAATACTAGTGTTTTTGCTGGTAAAGAAGGAAAATTTTTTACGGCTATGCAGATTGGTGATCGTTTAGCTAAAGAAAAAGCAACAACAGTTGGTTTAGAGATAGAAGCTAATGAAACGGGTAGAGGGTTTATAGTTGCGGGACGTGGAGAATTACATCTAGCTATTTTTATAGAGACTTTAAGACGAGAAGGGTTTGAATTGGAAATTTCCAAACCAGAAGTGATTTATAAAACTATTAATGGTAAAATATATGAGCCCTTTGAAGAAGTAGTAGTGGAAGTTGGTTCCGAATATATTGGTTTTATTAATAAAGAGATGACTAACCGTCGTGCTGAATTAATTGACATGAAAACAGAGGATAACGGATTGACCAGATTTATTTATTATATCTCTAGCAGAAATTTTTTAGGTTTTAGGAATGAAGTGTTTCTAGCATCTAGAGGGACCGCAATAATTACCAGTCAATTTTTAGATTATTTTCCTAAAATAGAAACGTCTATTCATTCGCGTACTGGAGCTTTAATTTCTAGTGAAACTGGCCGAGCAAATTCTTATGGTCTTAATATAGCGCAAAAACATGGACCATTGTTTGTTGATGCTGGTGATCAAGTTTATGAAGGGATGATTGTCGGGATTAATAATCGTGGTAAAAATTTAGAAATAAATGTTTGTAAGTCAAAGCAATTAACCAATATGCATACTGAGCATTCGGACAAAGCAATCATTTTGATTCCTTCAGCTAAATTATCTTTAGAGCAAGCTTTGGATTTTATTAACGATGATGAACTTTTAGAAATTACACCATTAAATATTCGTTTAAGGAAGAAAAATCTATCAAAAATAGAAAGAGTTAAAGAGCAGCGGAAGCTTCGTAAATAAACACCAAATCATTTTATCCTTTAACCAAAATTAAATTAATTAATCTTTTTATACTATTTATGAAAACAAAAACTTTATTAATCTTATTAATTATTTTTATTGTTGCCACTAGCTTTGGTTTATATTATTGGCGAGAATTAAGCTTGGAAAAGAACAGGCAACTAGAAGAACTTAACGATTGGTCTAAGAATCCACCAGCTTTTGATTTTCCAGACGAAAGATTACCAGATGCTAAATACATTTCATCTCAAGACTGGAAAGTTGAAATTTATAACGAAGAAGATACTCTTCCTTTAGGATTCAAAATGGTTGCTGGGGAGATTAGTTGTGAAGAAACGCCTTTAGAAAGTAGTTTTCCTGAAAGAGTAGAAAAAAAGATAATTAACGATAAATTATATTGTATTAGAGCGTTTAGTGAAGGAGCGGCAGGATCAGTCTATACAGAATACGATTATGCTACAATTGTTAATAATAATCTTGTTGTTATTAGTTTTGTAGCTAGATACCCTCAATGTCCAAATTACCCTGACCCAGAAAGAGCTGAATGTGAACAAGAACGCGAGACATTTAGTCTTGATTTGGTTGTTGATAAGGTATTAGAAAGCGCTCAGTAAAATTTAGAGTATATAAGCCACCTAAATATTTAGGTGGCTTTTTTATTGACGAAAAGATAAAAAAATGATAATTTAATAATATTAAATGTTCATTGATAATTTTATATTTTCTATAAGTCCTGAACCAATAATGGCAGGCAGGAAAAAGGAGGAAAGAAAATGATAACGAAAGGAAAGATTAAGCATTTACCACAAGAAAAAAGACCCAAAGTTAAACAAGTTATAAAATGGTGTAAAAAGCTTTTTAAAGAAATTGAAGAGATTGAATTTTTAAATGGAAAAATTAATTTTTCAGTTTGTGGAATAAAGTTTGAATTATTAGTTGAAGAAAAATTAGTTTTAATTGGTGGAATGTATAGAATAGTTAGCCCTTCAAATACAAAGATTATTATAATAGAAAAGAAAGATTACCTTTTTGACGAAGAAGAAGTTAAAAAAGGATTGAGAGATGTAGTCGATTTGGTAGAAAAAATATCAGAACAAACTTTTGACTTTGTGTTGTAAAGAAAAAATATAAATTAAGAAAGGAGAAAAGAATGATAACAAATGGTGGTGTTCAATGTGTGCCTCCCAAAGAAAGAACTAAAGTTAAGCAAGTTATAAAATGGTGTAAAAAGAATTTTAAAGAAATAAAAGAAATTGAAATTTTTTATGATGAAATTAATTTATTAGTTTCTCCTGGGATGACCTTTGAGATTGTTGTAGAAAAAGACATAGCTTTTATTACCGGTGTTTTTCCTTCTAAATCTAAAGATTTTTTCAAAACTGCTACTCGAGAATATTCTTTAACAAAAGAAGGAATAAGAAGAGGGTTAAAAGAAACAGTAGAAGCAATGAAAACTGAATTAGGCATAGGGTTTAATTCAATTTTAAGGAAAGGGATAGAGAAAGAACTTTTTTTTGAAAGCGATAGATCTAATTCTATAAAATATCCTTCAGGATATGAAATTAAGCCAATAAAAGAACAGATAAGAATTATTCAAGATTTTTTCCCTAAAGTTAAAACAATAGATGAAGATTTTATTTTAAGAAGATTTCCGTATAGCGCTGAAAGCTGGTTTGTTGTTCCAAGATGGCAGATAGTTGATAAAACCTATAGTAAGGCAGTTCAAGTTGTCATGGATTTCATTAAGAAAAAAAGTAGAAATAAGTTCTATAATTGGTGTGAATGTCAAAGTAAATCATGGACTAAAAATATTACTCGTTCTAAGGACACAGAAGAGAAATTAAATATTTTAGCTAGACAACAAAAAGATAGCGACGCCTTAATTATTCCTGCTCAATTTGGTTATTATCATCGAAATCGAAATTTGAAACGTGCTTCAGAGGTTTTTTTAGTTGATGAATTTGCACTTGGAATATTTGAAATCGGATGTATGATTTTAACTCATCCTAAAAGATTTAATGATAATTGTCTTTGGGTTGATTGTGCTGATGAATATGAAAATAAAAAAGTACTTTGTTTTACTTATCGAACGAAAAAATTTGGGATTGAGCTAGAAAACCATTCCCAAGACCTTTTTTCAAAGAAAATTGGTGTAGCAACAGGATTTATTCCTTAAGAATTTTACAGGGCTGTTTAATAATAAACAGCCCTTATTTATTATAAGAATTATATTAATTGATTTTAAATAACAAGAGAGTAAAATATTAATAATTCAAGTTAAATTAAAATATTTAATATGAGATTTAATAAAAAAGTAGCTTTAATTACTGGTGGTTCCAGGGGCATGGGTAAAGCTATAGCCCAAAGATTTTTAAATGAAGGAGCAAAAGTTATAATTTTTGATATTGAAAAGCCAGATTATGAAGTAGATTTTTTTCAAGTTGATATTACTCAAGAAAAACAAATTCAAAAGGCTTTTCAAGAAATCAAGCATTTGGATATTGTTGTTAATAATGCTGGAATTCATTTTTCAGTATCAGTTGAAAAGACTCTAAAAGAAGATTTGGATAAAATTATTGATGTAAATTTTAAAGGAGTTTATTTAGTCTCTAAGCACGCAATTCCTTTAATTAGAAAAAGCAAAGGAAATATTATTAATATTGCTTCTGTGGTTGGAATTATTCCAGAGCCAGAATCTCCAGCCTATTGTTCAACAAAAGCAGCTGTAATAATGTTAACTAAATGTATGGCACAAGAATATGCATCTGAAGGGATAAGGGTAAATGCGATTCTTCCAGGACCAATAGATACACCAATGTTAAGAAAAGTTCTTTCTTCAGAAGATCTTTTTCAGGAATTTGCTCAAGCTAATCCCATGAAAAGGGTTGGCAAGCCTGAAGATATTGCTAATTTAGCTATTTTTTTAGCTTCAGATGAAGCAAGCTATATTACTAGCGGAATATATACAGTAGACGGCGGTGAATCTAGCACCAGCCGTTATTCAAAATAATGATTAAGGCAATTATTTTAGCTGCAGGTTCTTCTAAAAGATTGAGGCCGATAACTGATGATCGGCCTAAATGTTTAGTAGAATTAAATGGAGAAACGATTTTAGATTATCAACTTAGATGTTTAGAGAAATGTCAGATAAAAGAAGTTTTGATTGTGGCTGGGTATAAAAAGGAAATGATTAAAAAACATATTGAGAAATCAAAATATGATCAGATGGTGAAAATTATTTATAATGATATTTTTGACAAGACAGATAATACTTATAGTTTATCTTTAGCATTGAAAAAGATTAATGAAGATAAAGATTCAGTTATTATTTTAGATGGGGATATAATTTTTGATATTAAATTATTAGAAAAAATAATAGTAACTAAATATGAAAATGCTTTGGTTGCTGATAAAAATAGAAAAATAGAAGCAGAAGATAATAAGGTTTTAGTAGAGAAAGGCTATGCAAAATGTATTAGTAAGAAAATTAAAGGAACGGCAATTTATAATAGCATTATTAAATTAAAAGGAAATCTTCTTAGCGAATTTAAAAAAGAATGCAAGAAAATAGAGACTCAAACTGAATGGTATACTCATTCATTAACTAGGGTTCTTCAGACGTTTCCAAAAGAAATTAAGGTTATTTTTACTCAGGGATTGTTGGCTTGTGAGATAGATACTAAGGAAGATTTGTTTGAAACAAAGAAAATTCATGCTAAACTAACTAAATATGAAATTAACTCTTAAAAATAGATATTTTTTATTAAGACACGGAAAAACAATTCATCAAACAGAAAAAAAGAATATTACTTATTTTTATCCTGACGATAACCCTCCTTGTGTTTTGTTAAAGGAGGGAATCGAAGAAGTTCGTTTAGCTGGTGAAAAATTGAAAGATAAGAATATTGATTTAATCTTTGCTTCAGATATTTTAAGAATTAAGCAGACAGTAGAAATTGTTGCTAAGATGATAGGATATAATCTAGATAAAGTTGTTTACGATAAAAGATTAAGGGATATTAATTGGGGGATTCTGAGTGGCAAGAGTAAAGAAGAAGCCTGGGCTTACTATAATAATGATAAAATGAAGAAATTTGATTTAGGAGCGCCAGGAGGTGAGAGTTGGAGCCAATGTCAAAAAAGAATGATTGCTGTTATAAATGAAATTGAAAAAAACTATGAAGATAAAAATGTTTTAATAGTATCCCATGGAGATCCTTTATGGCTTTTAGAAGGATATTTAAAAAGCAAAAGCAAAGAAGAATTGATTGATATAATGAATAATGATCAAGATATTAAAACCGGAGAATTAAAAGAAATAAATAATTAAAATGTCACAATATTACAATTCACAAAGAAAAAGCAATCTTTATGATCCTAATTCAAAAGAACCATTTAGAATTTCAAGAACAAAAATTGAATTATTTTTAGATTGCCCAAGATGCTTTTATTTAGATCGTAAATTAGGTGTAGGCAGGCCACCTGGTTATCCTTTTTCTTTAAATAACGCTGTTGATGCTTTATTAAAACAGGAATTTGATATACATAGAGCTCAAGGCACTAAACATCCGTTAATGATAAGTAATAAAATAGAAGCCATTCCTTTTAAACACGAGAAATTAGAAGAATGGCGAGATTCAAGATTAAGAGGAATCACTTATCTTCATCAGCCAACTAATTTATTAATTACAGGAGGAGTTGATGATGTTTGGGTTAATCCTCAAGGAGAACTAATAATTGTTGATTATAAAGCAACCTCTAAAAATGGAGAAGTAAATATTGATGCTGATTGGCAAATTGCTTATAAAAGGCAAATGGAAATATATCAATGGTTATTTAGGCAAAATAATTTTAACGTTTCTGAAACTGGATATTTTGTTTATTGTAATGGTAAAACAGATGTTAATGCTTTTGATCAAAAACTTGAATTTGATATTAATTTAATTCCTTATAAAGGAGACGATTCTTGGATTGAAAAAACTATTTTTGATATGTATAAATGTTTAAATACTGACAAGATGCCAGAAAAAAATCCTGATTGTGATTATTGTAATTATATAGATACAGCATCAGAAAAATTAAAGAATAGTTAAGAAAAATATTTATAATAACTGCTTTGTACTTTAAATAAGTAAAAATAATTGTTTTAGTGAAAAGGGCTTGACTTTTTATTATTATGGGTGTATACTCATAACAGATAGTTAGTTGGCTATCTGTAATTAATAAATTAATAATAAATAACAAAAATATGCCAAGATTTGATGGAACTGGTCCTATGGGCATGGGTCCTGGCACTGGTCGTGGATTAGGCCCTTGTGGAGCTGGTGGAGCGTATGGTAGAGGGTATGGTAGAGGATATGGATATGGCAGAGGATATGGATGGGGTTTTGGCCCATATTATCCAGCTAGAATGACTAAGAAAGAAGAAGCTGAGATCTTAGCTGATGAAGCTGAGGCTTTAGAAGAAGAATTGAAAGAAATCAAACAACGCTTAACTGAGCTTAAGGATCAGAAATAACAAAAAGCATTAACTGGCCTCTTGTATAAGGGGCCAGTTGCTTTTTTCTTGATTCGAAATATTAAATTTGTTATAATTTTTTTAAATTCATGCCTAGACCAAGACTTTTTAGAAGAATAAGCTTTAATCCTGATGTTACATATTTTAAACCTCTGGGCGTTCCAATGAGGGAGTTAGAAATAGTTGAATTGACTGTTGAAGAAGTGGAAGCGTATCGATTAAGACACTTAAGTAACTTAGAGCAAAAAGAAGCGGCTAAAAAAATGGATACTTCAACGAGTACTTACCAGAGAATATTATATTCAGCTTATGAAAAAATTGCTGATGCTCTTATAAAAGGCAAAGCTATAAAAATAATTAAAAATTAGTTAAAATTTATGAAAGTACTTAAATTTGGAGCAGCTTGGTGTCCTGGATGTATTATTATGGGACCAAGATGGAAAGAAATAGAAGTTGAGCATTCTTGGCTTCAAACTGAGTATTATGATTTTGATAAAGATAAAGAGGCAGTTGAGAAATATAATATTAATGACACTTTACCAACTTTTGTTTTCTTAGATAAAGAAAGCAACGAATTTTTACGTTTAAATGGTGAAGTGGAAAAGGAAAAATTAGTTGAAATTATTATTCAAAATAAAGATAAATAAACTATGAAGATAGGGCTTAAAAAGACGATTTTTATCGTTTTTCTTTGTTTGTTTTTATTAATACAATCAGTAGAAGCTGAGGTCTTTCCAGTAAATGCCTATTTTTTTTATGGTGATGGTTGCCCTCATTGTGCGGTTGAAAAAGATTTCTTATATGACGTTTTAGAAGACGAATATCCAAGCCTTACTGTCTATGAATATGAAATTTATAATAATAGGGAAAATGCCTTATTATTACAAAACTTAGCTGAACAACTTAAGCTAAAAGTAGAAGGAGTTCCTTTCTTGATTATTGGGGATGAATCTTTTGTTGGTTGGTCTAATACCATAACCCCAGGACTATTAAGAGAAAAAGTTTATGAGTGTTCTGTCATAAAATGCCCTGATGTTGTTGCTCAATTTACTGGAAATACACCCGAGATTGAATCAGAGCCAGAAATAGTTGAACCAGAATCTGAAATAGATCCTGAATCCAAAAAGGAAACTGATTCAGAATCAGAGCAAAATAAAAACATGATAACTTTACCTTTTTTGGGAACTGTTGATGCTTTAAGCTTTTCTTTACCAATTTTAACAATGATTATAGGTGCTTTAGACGGATTTAATCCTTGTGCAATGTGGGTGCTTTTGTTTTTGATTAGCTTACTTTTAGGGATGAAAGACAGGAAAAGAATGTGGATTTTAGGAAGCGCTTTTATTATCGCTTCGGCTTTTGTATATTTTCTATTTATGGTTGCCTGGCTTAATTTAATAATCTTTTTAGGGTTTGTATCTTGGATTAGAATTGTTGTTGGCTTAGTTGCTCTTGGTGGAGGGATCTATAGTATAAAAGAATTTTTATTTAATAAAATGAATGGTTGTAAGGTAGCCGGAGCTTCGGGTAAAAAAAAGATGTTTGAAAGGATGAAATCAATTGTTAAAGAAAACAGTCTTTGGTTGGCTCTAGGAGGAATTATTACTTTAGCTTTTGCAGTAAATTTAGTTGAATTAGTTTGCTCCGCAGGCTTACCAGCTATATACACACAAGTTTTAGCTTTGAATGCTTTACCTGCTTGGAAGTATTATCTGTATATTTTACTTTATATTTTATTCTTTATGCTAGATGATTTATTTGTTTTCTTTGTAACAATGAAAACGTTACAGATGACTGGAATTACGACAAAGTATACTAAGGTTGCTCGTCTTGTTGGTGGAACAATCATGGTTGCTATAGGTTTAATGCTTATCTTTAGACCTGAATGGTTAATGTTTGGATAAAAAGGATAAGGACTTGACAATTTTTTTATATTTGCTATAATGGTATTGCTGTTGTTTTGAGAAGCTTGCTTCCCGAAATAACAGCATTTTTTTAGTCAATTAGTTTTAATTAAAGGTCGGTAAGTAAATGTTAATTAATAATAAATATGAGCTTTGAAAAAATTTCAACTCCTCAAGAGAAAAAAGATGTTCCTAAGATAACTAATGAGGAGTATCTATTACGTTTTGGCGGTGATAAAGAAAATTTTAAGGAATGGATGGAAAGCAAAGGAATAGAAGCTGATGAAAATGGCCATGCCTTAATCGAAATAGACGGGAAGGTAGAGAAGGTTGATGTTACAAATGATATTGGTAAGATTATTGAGATAGATGAAGAAGATTCAGAAAATTAATTAAATTTAACAAAATTAAAAAATGGCTACTACTAAAGCCATTTTTTATTTTAATTTATTTAATAATATTGTATAATTATATCTATGGAAATGATATTTATTCAAATATTAAATAGTTTTCAAATTTGGTTGAAAGAGAATATAGGAACAATCCAATTCCTTCAATTTATGGTACCATTGCTTGTCTCTTTAATTTCAATTCGTTTTATTAAAGTAAAAAGCAAGGGACCTGTTTTAGTTTTAGATATAAAACATATCAAAGATTATTCTGAAGAAAAAAAAGAACAAATTCAAAAAGAGAATTATCTAATTGCTGATCAAGGATATAATCCACAAATTCAGGATGATCGTTTAACTACTACTAGTGGATATGTTCTACAAATTCGCAATGAAGGAGATAGTATTGCTTTAAACATTCATGTTGATAGTGAAAACTTTACAATGTTTAAATGTGAAAGCCACCAAATAGGATTTGGTATTCATGATGAAAAGATTATAAAAATTATTAAGAAATCAAACGAAGAAATAAAGGATATTAGAGATTTAAATGGTGAAATTTTTAAAATCTATTGTGAAACATTAGAAGGGGAAGGGTTTTATTTTGAATATGAAGTAATAGATGCTAAAGAGAAAAAGGTTCGTTTTGTATCAAAAAAGCGCGGAAAGTTTCGTGATAAAAAGCAAAAATAAATATTTCTTTATATTGACATTTAGTTTATATAATGTTATATTATTTAATATCTTAAATTAGTTCTTTGATAATTTTAAAAATAAAAAAAATAGAAAGGTGGAAAAGAAAAGATGATAAAAGAAATTAATGTTAAAGCATTGAGATCAGAAAATAGGAGGTTAAAAGAAAAAAATAAAGCTTTAAAAAGAGAAATCAAAAGATTGAAAAAGATTGAAGTAATAGATCCTTTAACAAATGTTTTTAATCGTCGAGCTTTCCATTCTGCGTTTGAAAATGCTTGTAAAGAGATAACAAAAGCAGCTAGAAACAATAAAAGGAAACAGAAACCTCAGTACTCATTAATTTTAATTGATATTGATGATTTTAAAGAATTAAATGATGCTTTTGGACATTTGTTTGGAGACAAGATTTTAAAACAATTTGGTCAATTTCTTCAATCTATGGTTAGAAGTGTAGATGGAGTTTTCCGTTGGGGAGGAGAAGAATTTGCTATTATTTTACATAATATAGATTTGGATCAAGCGCAGATAATAGCAGAAGATATTCAGGTAGCAGCTCGTATTGCTCGAATGCCTTATTTCTGTGCAGGGGTGACTCAATGCTATCCAGGCGTTCCTTCTAAAGAAACTTTTAATAAAGCAGATAGAGCCTTATATGAAGCTAAAAGAAGAGGTAAAAATCAAGTACAAAAAGAAGGTCTTAGTGTTATAAATTAATATTAAATTGCTGCCATTTTAAATTAAAATGGCAGTTTTATTTTAAAGATAATTATATTGACCAAAATAATTTCTTATGATATAATAATAAATATTAAGCTCTTTGATAATTTCAAATATATAGGAAGGAGAAAGGATAATGGGGTACTATTTACTGATTCGTTTTAATGGTTGTTTAAATGGAGAGAAAGAAAAAGTAATTAATTTACTTTTATTG
>JAQTTC010000033.1 GCA_028711005.1 Minisyncoccota bacterium | reverse complement strand
TATTTTTATTTTCTTCAGGCCTTGCTAAATCAATTTCCTGGTGAGCAATATTAAAATCACCTGTTAAAATAAATTTTTCATTTTTAATCTTTTCTAAATATTTTAATAATTGATTATAAACTTTTAATTTATAAGGTAAATTTTCTTTACTTCTTCCGCCGTGGGGAAGATAAAGATTGATTAAAGTAAAATTAGAATATTTTATTTTTAAAATCCTTCCTTCTTTATCAAATCTTTGTAACCCTAATTTTTTTTCAACTAACAATGGTTTCTCTTTTGTATAAATAGCCACTCCTGCATAACCTTTTTTAGAAGACTGACTAAAGTAAATATTATAATTTTTTAGATTAAGAAAATCTGCTGAAAGTTCTTCCCACTGAACTCTAGTTTCTTGCAAACAAAGAATATCTGCATCAACTTCCTTAAGCCACTTTAAAAAACCTTTTTTATAGATTGATCTTAATCCATTAATGTTCCACGAAATAATTTTCATTTTTCCAAATTAAATAATTGTATTTTAAAGAACCTATCTTTAATATATTTTATCAAAAAATCAGCTTTGTGGCGATTGTAGCAAAAAATTAACAATTTATTTCTTGTCTTAATTATTTTTTGTAGTAAAATAGAAAGTAGTGTCGAAAAATAATAATAAAATACAATAAAAATGAATAAACCCACTCAAGTTAAAAAAAGGGATGGACGAATTGTCACCTTTGACCAATCAAAAATCACTAATGCTATCTATAGAGCAATGAAAGCCGCCCAGGAAGGAGATTTAGACAATCATCCTCTCAGGGCTAGTGAAAAAGTGGTTAAAGAACTAACAAAAAAGAATCTTCCTGGCTATATTCCTAATATAGAAGAAATTCAAGACCTAATAGAAGAAACTCTAATCATTATGAATTTTTCTAAAACGGCTAAAGCTTATATACTTTATCGCCAAGAAAGAGCTAAATTAAGAGAAGAAAAAAAATTTATCTCAAAAAGAGTCAAAAAGTTAGTTGAAGAAAGCAAAAAATACTTTCGAAATCCCTTTGGGGAGTTTATTTATTATCGAACTTATTCCCGATGGATTGAAGAAGAAAACCGTCGAGAAACTTGGGTAGAAACAGTACAAAGATATATAGATTTTATGAAAGAAAACCTTGGTAATAAATTAAAAGACAATGAGTATCAAGAAATTAAAGAAGCTATTTTAAAACAAGAAGCAATGCCATCAATGAGATTGATGTGGTCAGCTGGAAAAGCAGCTAGAGTTAGCAATGTCACTGCTTATAATTGTTCTTATGTTACCCCAACTAAATTAACTGTTTTTGGTGAAATCATGTATCTTTTGATGTGCGGGACAGGGGTAGGTTTTTCAGTAGAAAGTCAATTTGTCCAAAAATTACCAATAATCAAACACCAGACTGGAAAAAAATTACCTATTCTTACTATTGAAGACAGTAAAGAAGGATGGGCCAATGCTATAACTACCGCTTTTAAAACTTGGTATGGTGGAAAAGAAATTGAATTTGATTTTTCAAAGATTAGACCCCGAGGCTCTCGTCTTAAAACAATGGGCGGTAGAGCTTCAGGACCAGAACCACTTATTTCTCTATTCAATTTCGCTAAAAAAAGAATTTTGAGCAACCAAGGTAAAAGATTAAGCAACCTTGATGTTTATGACATTATTTGTAAAATCGGAGAACTAGTAGTCATGGGTGGAGTTCGTCGAAGCGCTCTTATCTGCCTTTCTGATCTTGATGATGAAGAGATAAGAACAGCTAAAATGGGACAATTCTTTATTAATAACCCTCAACGATCTTTAGCTAATAACTCAGCAGCCTATAATGAAAAGCCTGAAGCAGCTCAATTTCTTGAAGAGTGGTTGTCATTAATTAAAAGCGGTACAGGAGAGAGAGGGATATTTAATCGAGAGGGACTAAAATACCAAATGCCATCAAGGCGTTGGAAAAAATTCAGAAAGCACTGGAGAAGCGCTGGCCTTAATCCTTGTGGAGAAGTAAATCTTCGTAATGCAGAATTCTGCAATTTAACTGAAGTTGTAGCTCGACCTGAAGACACAGAGGAATCTTTATTAAAAAAAATAAGGATTGCAACAATCCTTGGTACTTACCAAACAACTCTTACTAATTTTCCTTATATCTCTAAAGAATGGAAGAAAAATTGTAATGAAGAAAGATTGCTTGGAGTTTCAATTACTGGTCAATGGGATTGTCCAGCAGTTAGAAACGCTTCCACTCTTAAAAATCTCCGCGATAAAGCAATAGAAGTAAATCAAGAATATGCTAAAAGATTTGGTATTAATCCTGCTGCAGCAGTTACTTCAGTAAAACCATCAGGTAACCTGTCTCAATTAGTTGACTCTTCATCAGGAATGCATCCTCGCTATGCTCCTTTCTATATCAGAAGAGTTAGAATTTCTGCTTCTGACCCCCTTTTCCAAATGCTAAAAGATCAAAAATATCCTTATTACCCAGAGGTGGGTCAAATAGAACAATCAGCTACTACATATATTTTTGAATTTCCTGTTCAGGCTCCTAAAGAATCTGTTTTCCGAAGAGATCTAAGTGCCATTGATCAACTAGAATACTGGAAGATAGTTAAGAAAAACTACACAGAGCACAACCCTTCTCAAACCATTATTGTAGGAGACGACGAATGGATAGACACAGCAAGCTGGCTCTATAAAAATTGGGATATTATTGGTGGACTCACTTTTCTTCCTCGAGATGACTATGCTTACAAGATGGCTCCCTATGAAGAAATCTCGGAAGAAAAATATAAAGAGCTTGTTTCTCAGCTGCCTAA
>JAQTTC010000032.1 GCA_028711005.1 Minisyncoccota bacterium | reverse complement strand
CCTTCAATTTCTACTTCATAAAATTCAGAAAGGGTTTTTAAAATTTCTTCTGTATGCCCTGCTTTCTCACCAATAGCCAATAAATTAGAAACTACTGCTGGAAATATTGTTTCTTTTTTAAAAGATTCACCAATACTTAATCCTTTTGATAAATGTTCTTTAGCAACTCTTAATAAAGCAGCTTCATACTTAGGATGGCCAACTGCTCCAGAGGTAACTTCAATTGCTTGTATTATTGGCATCCCTGCTTTAATTAAATTAGATAAAACACTGCAAAATCTTTCCAAAGCCATTTTTTGAACTAAATCACGAGCTATAGGCACCTTCTCCATAAAAGAAGAAAAAAGCTCCTTACCTTTTTTTGTTTTTGCAAAATAATAAAACAATCCTATGGGAATACCAATTATTAAAGGAAGAACTATTAAAATATTTCTATTTAAAAACATTCCAGTTGAAAGAACAATTCTAGTATAAGTTGGGACTGTCTGGCCAGTACTTAAAAACATTTCCCCTAATTTAGGAATGGCAAAAATTACTAAGAAAACTATCATAAACAAAGACATCGCCAATAAAGCAGCAGGATAAATTAAAGAAGATTTGACTTTTGTCTGCAAATTTCTATCTCTTTCTAAATTTAAAGAAACTTGACTTAATGTAGCTTCTAAATTACCAGAAGTTTCTCCTGCTTTAATTAAGTTTGTTATTACTGAAGAAAAATATTCAGGATGTTGGGCAAAAGTATTCCAAAACGGTTTACCTTTTTCTAAATTAGCTCTTGTTTCTAATAAAAAACGCCTGGCAGAACCAGATTCAAAATCCTGGATTAAAATATCTATTGCACTAAACAAGTCAGTTCCAACTTTTAACATTAAAGAAAGATATTTAGTTAAAAAAACTTTATCAGTTAAACTAAGTGTTCTTCTAAAAGCAAAAATATCTTTCTTTTCGTTTTCCAACATTAACGGCTTTACTGATAAAGGCTTAAGTTTTTGAGTAGCTAAATAATCTAAAACTCCCTGAGTGTTAGGTTGATTTACATTTCCTTCTTTAATACGACCCTTTGCATCTTGGGCAAGATAATGAAATAACATAGATTATTCCTTAATTACTCTTAAAACTTCTTCTATGGTAGTTTGTCCTAATTCAGCTTTTTTTAACCCATCTTCAAACATTGTTTTTGTTCCTTGAGCAAAAGCAATTTTCCTTAAACCATCTAAAGAAAAATCATCTTTTTGAATATATGATCTTACTTTTTCATTAACATTAAATACCTCGTAAATAGCTAAACGTCCTCGATAGCCAGTATTATTACAAGCTTTACAACCTTTTCCTCTGTAAAGTTGTTTAAGATGATGAGAAGAAGCTGTTTCCCCTTTTAATAAAGTTAATTGATCATTAACAATTTTATTAACACTTTCTGGCACTTGATAACTTTCGATACAATCTCGACAAATTTTTCTAACTAACCTTTGAGCAATTACCAAATTGACTGTCGCTGAAACCAAAAAAGGAGGAATGTCCATATCAACTAATCGAGGTACTGCTGTTGCCGCATCATTGGTATGTAAAGTAGAAAGCACTAAATGACCAGTTAAAGCAGCATGAATAGCAATCTCTGCTGTTTCTTTATCTCGAATTTCCCCTACCATTATAATATCTGGATCTTGACTTAAAATAGAACGCAACCCATTAGCAAAATTAATTCCAGCTTTAGGATTTGTTTGAGTTTGGTTAACATATCTTAATTCGTATTCTATTGGGTCTTCAATAGTTACAATGTTTACCTCTGGTCTATTAAGTTTGTTTAAAATAGCATAAAGAGTTGTTGTTTTACCTGATCCAGTAGGCCCAGTAACTAAAATCATCCCAGTTGTCTTTGTAATATTGTCTTCTAAAACTTTAATAGTTTCTTCTGCCATTCCTAATTCTTGGAAACTCATTGGCTTCGTAGAACCTGTTAAAAGACGCATTTCAACTTTTTCACCATACAGAGTGGGCATGATAGAAACACGAATATCAAAAATAGTATCAGCATATTTATATTTCAACCTACCATCTTGAGGCTTATTATGCTCATCAATAAGTAGGTTTGATAAAATCTTAACTCGAGCTACTATTGCTGGATGGATTTCTTTTGCCAGTCTTATTATTTCCTTTAAAACTCCGTCAACTCGAAAACGAATTAATATTTCATCACCTAATGGTTCAATATGAATATCTGTCGTACCCAAAGAAGCTGCATAAGAAATAATATTATCAGTTAAGGAAACTATTGGAAACTCCGTTGCTGCTTTTTCTGCTTCTATTCCTGTTAGTTTTAAAGAAGAGCGAATACTCTCTTGAATAGTTTTCTGAAAATCTTTAGAAACTTCTTTTCCGTATTGAGCAAAAACAAATTTCAAATCCTCCTCAAGACATAAATAAGGTTTAATAAAATATCCGGTATATTTGTTTAAAAAATCTAAAGTTTCTAAATTAGAAGGGTCTAGCATTGCTACATGTAAAGAATTATCTTCTTTACTAAAAACAGCTACATTCCTGGTACGGGATATTTCTTCAGGTAAAATATTTAGAATATTTGGGTCAATTTTTTGACCTGATAATTTGACCCGAGGCACATTTAAATACTTTGATAAAATATCTGCATAAAAATCACCCGTAATAAAATTACGAGAAATTAAAAGATCAACAATATTTTTTTCTGTTCTTTGGGCCTCTTGAACAACATTATCAAAATCTTCTTCAGAAACTAATCCTGTATCAAGAATAAGTTTTTTAAGAATTTTGGGAGGAAGATTCATTAAATAATTAAATATTAAATTGG
>JAQTTC010000031.1 GCA_028711005.1 Minisyncoccota bacterium | reverse complement strand
TAATGGAGTTCACCGTTATAAGCCGATTTTTTGGTATGACATTACTGTCATAGCACCCCGATATGTTAAGGTGCCGAGCGGAGCCGTCGATATGAACTTTCGGGCTCCACCAGCCTGTTATCCCTAGAGTAACTTTTATCCGAAATCTCTACGCCTTCTACAACGGCGTATCGGGTCACTAAGCTCTGCTTTCGCAATAGTTTGGGATGTCTCCCTCACTATAAAGCTGGCTTTTGCCTTTACACTACCTCCGCCATTTCCATCGGCGGATAGCCAACCTTAATAGACTCCTCCGTTACTTTTTAGGAGGATCGCGCCCCACGAAAACTACCCACCAGGCACTGTCTCTCAACGTTTTTTCCGTTGAGGTTAGAACTTACCTTCAAAAAGACAGGTGTTTCATTGGCGACTCCATTCTAACCGAGATTAGAACTTCAAAGTCTCCCTGCTACGCTACGCATTTTAAAAATAAGCTCAATACCAAGCTATAGTAAAGCTTCTAGGGTCTTTTCGTCTTGCTGCGGGTACCCAGCGTCTTCGCTGGACACGCATTTTCACCGGGCTCCTCGTTGAGACAGCTCCCCAGTCGTTATACCTTTGATGCACGTCGGAATTTACCCGACAAGAAATTACGCTACCTTAGAACCGTTATAGTTACGGCTGTCATTGACCAGGGCTTCAAGTACTTAGCCATCCCGATAAATCGAAATGACCGACACTCTTAACCTTCTGGCATCGGACAGGCATCAGCCCCTATACATCACCTTACGGTTTCGCAGGGACCTGTGTTTTTGGTAAACAGTCGCCAGGGAATCTTTCGCTGCGGCCCATTAGATGGGCGCTTTCGCGCTATCTAACGGGCAGGGCTTATCCCAAAGTTACGCCCGCTTGATTGCCGAGTTCCTTAACGAGGAATCACCCGTTCCCCTGAGGCTACTCGCCTCACCCACCTGTGTCGGTTTACGGTACGGGTTCCATTCTTTTTTCCGCCTTACGGCAGACTTAGAGACTTTTCTTGGAAGTGGGCTCGATCAACTCGCCAAGGTAAAACCTTGACTCGCTTCTGCCCTGGAGTTTCCGCTAACGCGGGATGTGCCGGATTTGCCTGACACACACTCTCGGTCAAAGACGCCAAACCACTAAGGCGCTCAACCTACTCCACTTCGTCCTCCCGTCGTAAAGAATGGAAGGGCCGGAATATTAACCGGCTGGCCATCGGCTACAGCTTTCGCCATCGCCTTAGGACCGCCTAACCTTTGGCTGATTGTCATTGCCAAAGAAACCTTAGGTTTACGGGGTCCTGACTTCTCATCAGGATTGTGGTTACTCATGCCGACATTCTCACTTCCTTAAACTCCACCCTAACTCACGTTAGAACTTCAATGCTTAAGAAACGCTCCCCTACCAAGTTACTGAAAAACAGTAACATTCGCGTCTTCGGTATTTGGTTTTAGCCCCTATAAATTTTCGGCGCAATTCTCCACTCCGTTTAAAACGGAATCGAATAGTGAGTTGTTACACACTCTTTAAAGGATGGCTACCTCTAAGCCAACCTACTAACTGTCTATGGTGAATCACTACCTTTAACAGCACTTAACCAAAATTTAGGGACCTTAGACTGCGATCTGGACTCATTGCCTCTCGACTATGGAGCTTCGCCCCCACAGTCTAACTAATTATCATAACCTTATGGTATTCGGAGTTTGATTGGTATGCTGAGCTTTCGCCCTATACACACCATCCAGTGCTCTACCCCCACAAGGATAAATAACCGCTAGCCCTAAAGCTATTTCGGGGAGAACCAGCTATTCCCAGGCTCGATTAGCTTTTCACTCCTTACCACAACTCATCCCAGAGTATTGCACGGCTCACGGGTTCGGACCTCCTCTCATATTTCTATGAGACTCATCCTGGTCATGGCAAGCTCGCCTGGCTTCGGGTCTTAAATCTACTACCTCTCAATTAATCTCTTTGCTAATTAAAATAATTAACAAAGAGAAAAATTGATTATGCGCTATTCACACTCGGTTTCCCTACGACTCCTTCCAATAATGGAATTAATCTAAGCAGTAGAAATAAACTCGTCGGCTCATTCTTCAATAGGCACACCGTCACCCTCTTAAAAAGAAGGCTCCGATTGCTTGTAGGCAAAATGGTTTCAGGTTCTATTTCACTCCCCTCACCGGGGTTCTTTTAACCTTTCCCTCACGGTACTTGTTCACTATCGATCACAGTAAGTATTTAGTCTTTCCGGAGTAGTTCCGGATCCTTTCCTCCAGGTTTTCTGTTCCTGAGGTATTCAAGAGAAAATACATAAATTTTATAATAATTTTCACTTACGGGACTTTCACCCTCTTTGGTTTACCTTTCCAGATAATTCAATTAACTATTATTAGAATTTTGAAAACCGAAGTTTTCGCGTATTTTTCTTATAACCCCCATTAAAATTTTGCAAGCAAAATTAAAATAGGTTTAGACTTCTCCTCTTTCGCTCGCCGCTACTCAAGGAATCACAAACGCATTTAACTACTATTGAGTACTAAACAACAGTAGTTAAATGCACTTTCTTGTTTTCTTTTCCTCTGGGTACTGAGATGTTTCACTTCCCCAGGTACGCTCCATATTGTTAAACAACATGGCAACATTGTTTTACAATGTTAGGTTGCCCCATTCGGAGACCTCCGGATCAAAGGTTACTACACACCTCCCCGAAGATTATCGCAGTTACGCCGCGTCCTTCATCGCCTTACTGTGTCAAGGCATCCACCATCTGCCCTTATTACAACTTTCCCATCTTTAGTGAAAAGACCAACTAAAGATGAAAT
>JAQTTC010000002.1 GCA_028711005.1 Minisyncoccota bacterium | reverse complement strand
TTAATGATTTTGATAATTTTCTAATGGAACTAGATGGTACAAAGATTAAAAGTGTTCTTGGAGGAAATTTAATTTTAGTTTTGTCTCAGGCATTTTGTCGTTTAGCAGCTAAAAAAGAAGGAATAGAGCTTTGGCAGTACTTAGAAACATATCTTTCTGTTGATGATAAAAAACAGATTCCTCTATTTTTATTCAATTTAATTAATGGAGGTTTGCATGCTCCTTACGGTCCTAGGATTCAAGAATATATGATTGTTCCTCAAGTAGACGGTCCTAAGGTTTCTTTAGAAACTGCACAGATATTTTTTACTGGTTTAAAAGAATATTTTAAAAAAGAGTTTGGAGATAATAAATTTGGAGATGAGGGAGGGTTATTATTTCCCGGAGAAAATTACGAACAACCTCTAGAAATTTTTGAAGAGATTAGAGATAAATTAAATCTAAAGGGGAAAATCAAGTTTTCTTTAGATGTGGCTGCTAATTTTTTTTATGATAAAGATAAAGAACAGTATTTACTAGAAGAAGATAAAGCGGTTTCTAAACAAGAGTTATTAGAAATTTATAAAAAATTAATAACTCAACATGATATTCTTTCTTTAGAAGATCCTTTTGAGGAAAAAGATTTAGAAAGTTTTAAAGCATTAGCGGCTGCTAGAAAATCAAAAACCATAGTAATCGGCGATGATTTAACAGCAACTAATTATGAATTAGTTGAAGAGGCAATTAAGATGAAAGCTATTAACGGGGTGATTATTAAACCAACTCAGATTGGTACGATTTCAGAAACTTTAAAGACTATTAATTTGGCAATTGAAAACAAGATAAAGATTATTGTTAGCCATCGAAGCGCAGAAACTGAAGATGATTTTATTGCTGATTTAGCTTGGGCAAGTAAAGCTTGGGCCTTAAAATCTGGGGCTCCTCAACCAGAGGAAAGAATGGTAAAATATAATAGGTTAGTAAATATATATAATCAAAGATGAAAAAAATAATCTTTTTTGAGGCAACTGAAAAAGAAAAGAATATTCTTCAAAAATATCCTGATTTTTTTAATTTAGTTGATTTTAGTGAAGAGAAATTGACTCATAAAAATGCTGGAGAATTTAAAGATTATGAGATTATCTCAGTTTTCATTGGTTCTCAATTATCTCAACAAGTATTAAGTCAGTTAAATAATTTGAAGTTTATTGCTACTCGTTCTACAGGCTTTGATCATATTGATTTAGATTATTGTAAAGAAAATGGTATTTCAGTTTCCAGTGTACCTAATTATGGAGATCATACAGTAGCAGAATATACTTTTGCTTTACTCTTATGCTTAATAAGAAAAGTCTATAATGCTTATCATCAAGTAAGAGAAACAGGGAGTTTTTCTTTAGAAGGGTTACAAGGAGAAGAATTGTTTAATAAAACTTTAGGAGTAATTGGCACAGGGAAAATTGGACGGGAAGTAATAAAGATAGCTAAAGGTTTTTCAATGAAAGTGATTGCTTATGATAAATACCCTCAGGAAGATTTAGCTGAAGAGTTAGAATTTGAATATTTTAATTTAGAAGATTTATTAGCTCAATCAGATGTTATCAGTTTGCATGTTCCTTATACAGAAGAAACTCATCATTTAATTAATAAAGATAATATTTTAAAAATTAAACCAGGTGCTTATATCATTAATACTTCTCGAGGTGGAGTAATAGAAACAGATGCTCTTTATCAAGCCTTAAAGAAAAATCATCTTGCTGGTGCTGCCTTAGATGTTTTAGAAGAAGAAGGGGATTTAAAGGAAGAACAAAGAATGTTGGCAGAAAAACAAGATATTACAACAGAGAAATTAAAAACTCTTTTAGCCAATCATATTTTTATTGATTTAGATAATGTTATTATTTCTCCTCATAATGCTTTTAACACAAAAGAAGCTTTGGAAAATATTTTAATAACAACAATGGAAAATATTAATGGTTATTTAAATAATGAATTAAAAAATTTAATTTAATAATAAAAAATATGTTAGATCCAAATTGTATTTTTTGTAAAATCATTAAAGGAGAAATTCCTTCACAAAAATATTATGAGGATGATAATTTTTTAGCCATTTTTGATATTAGTCCTATTAGTGAAGGGCATTTTGTTTTGTTTTCAAAAAATCATTATGCTAATGTTGGAGAAATGCCAAAAGAAGAATGGCAAAAGATTTGCTCTTTAGCCCGTGATTTAGCAGAAAAACATATTAAAGAGATAAAAGCTGATGGATACAATCTCTTGATTAATCAGGGCGAAGCAGCTCAGTCTGGTATTGCTCATCGTCCTCATATCCATGTTGTTCCACGCTATTTTAAAGACGGTATTAAAATTGATCCTAGAGGATAATTATGTGTGGCATTATTGCTTATAAAGGAAAAGAGAATGCTGTTCAAATTGTAATGGACGGTTTAAGGCATCTTGAATACAGAGGATATGACTCTGCTGGTCTTTGTGTAGTTTCAAAAAATAAAACATTTTTAATTAAAAAAACAGGTAAAGTAGAAAACTTGTTGCGAGAAGTTAAGAAGAAACAGGCTCATGATGAAATGTTAGAAGGGGAAATTGGAATTGGTCACTCAAGATGGGCAACACATGGAAGTGTGACAGAAGCAAATGCTCATCCCCATTTTTCTTGTGACCAGAAAATCTTTGTAGTTCATAATGGAATTGTTGAAAATTATGAAAGTTTAAAAGAAGAATTAGTTAAAAAAGGACATCGTTTTGTTTCAGAAACTGATACTGAAGTTATCCCTCATTTAATTGAAGAATACAGAAAGAAATATAGTTTTGTTATTTCTTGTGAAAAAACTTTTAATCGATTAGATGGTTTGTTTGCTATTGTGGTTTTAGATAAAGAAACTGGTCAAATTATTGGCACTCGAAAAGGCTCACCTTTAGTAATGGGTATAGGCAATCAAGGACTTTTCTTGGCTTCTGATATTCCTGCTTTTTTAGATAAAACAAATAAAGTTATCTTTTTAGACGACGGAGATATGGTTCATTTTATTAATAATCAAGAATATATAATTAGGAATTTAATTTCTAAAAAAACTTTAAAAAAGAAAATTAATATTATTAAATGGACCAAGGAAGAGGCAGAAAAAGGAAAATATCCCCATTTTATGATTAAAGAGATTAAAGAAATTCCAGAAGTAATAAAGAAAGCTGCTTGGCAAGATAAAAAAACATTAAAATCAGTTGCGAATTTAATTAAGAAAAGTTCAAGTGTTTTTTTTGTTGCTTGTGGCACTGCTGGTCATTCTTGTTTAGCTGGTCAGTATTTGTTTTCTTCTTTATTGGGAAGGCGAACTGGATTTAGTGTGGCTAGTGAATTTAAGAATTTTCTTCCAGCTTTAGATAAAAAAACTTTGTTAATTGCAGTTTCTCAGAGTGGAGAGACTATTGATACTCTTGAAGCTGTAAGAATGGCTAAAGAAAAGGGGATTAAGGTTGTTTCTTTGGTTAATGTCATGGGATCAACTTTAACCAGGATTAGTGATTATGTTTTAATGATTAACGCTGGTCCGGAAAAATGTGTTTTAGCGACAAAAAGTTATTTAGCTCAGTTGAGTTTGATCATTTTAATTCTTTTTGCTGTTTTAGATAAACATAGTGAAGGTGAAAGAGAATTAAAAAAAATCAGCCGTCAGATAGGCTTGTTATTGGAAGATAAAAAATTCATTGCTCAGATAAAACAGTTAGCTAAAAAATTATCTTCTGTTGATCATCTTTTTGTTATTGGTCGCAGCTATAATTACCCAACTACTTTAGAAACTGCTTTAAAGATTAAAGAAGGTTGTTATGTTCATGCCGAGGCTTTTGCTGGAGGAGAATTGAAGCATGGAGTCATTGCCTTAATTGAAAAAGGAACACCATGTATTATTCATTTATCTAAAAGTGAGGAAGAGGAAAATACTTTAATTAATGCAATGGAATTACAAAGTCGTGGTGCTTATATCATTGGCATTGGTCCAGAGAAGAAAAAAGATTTTGATTTCTTTATTACGGTGCCAGAAGTTTCAGAAATATTTTCTCTTTTAATGAATGTTCCACCAATTCAACTTTTAAGTTATTACATCGCTTTAGAAAAAGGTATTGACCCTGATAAACCTCGTAATTTAGCAAAGAGCGTAACTGTTAAATAGTCTTATTTTGCTCTTTCAACGTATTGACCAGTTTCAGTATTAATGATGATTCTATCGCCCTCTTTTACAAAAAGAGGTGTATTTATTTTTAATCCATTTTCTAATGTAACAGTTTTTATAGCCCCACTGACAGTATTGCCTTTTATTGCTTCTGGAGCTTCAGTAACTAATAATTCCATTTTGATAGGGATTTTAATTGAGACAGGCTTTTCATCAAGAAAAATAATAGAAACTTCTGTTCGTTCTTTTATAAACTTAATTAAGTCTTGTACTTTTTCTAAGTCAAAGCTAATCCTTTCCTGATTCTTTTTAAATTGGAAAACTGCTGATCTTCTATCAGCATAAAGATAAAGAGCTTCCTGATAATCAACTTCAATCTCCTCAAATTTGTCTCCAGAACGAAATGTTCTTTCTAAAGTTTTTCCAGTCTGGAAGTTTTTTAATTGAGTTCTCATGACTGCTCCTCCTTTGCCTGGTTTATAGAATTCAAAATTAATAATTTGCCAAGCTTCATTATCGATTTTAATAACAATGCCTTTTTCGAAATCAGATGTAGATATCATAATATTTTAATTTGATTTTTATTTTTTCTAATGATATAGTATTATCTAATGGATATTTCGTCAAGTGTTTTATTGTTAAGTTTTAAAAGTTTATTATTAGCAGCAGCTCTTGGCGCTCTGATTGGAATTGAAAGAGAGTGGGCAAGAAAAGAAGCTGGAACAAGGACTTTTTCAATGATTAGTTTAGGAGCAGCTCTTTTTGTAATCGTTTCTCATTTAAGTTTTGGACAATATTTAAGTGTTTCAAGCTTAGATCCATCCCGAACTTTAGGTCAGATTATTGTAGGAATTGGATTTTTAGGAGCAGGTATAATTATTTTCAGAACTCAAGATGGAATAGTAAGAAATTTGACCACCGCAGCGATGATGTGGGTCACAGCAGCAATTGGAGCGACAGTTGGATTGGGGTTGTATTGGTTGGCTATTTTTACTACTTTTTTAGTTCTTTTTATTAATATTGTTGTTTTGCCGATTGAAAAGAAAGTAGAAGACAAAATTGATAAAATACAGGAGAATAAAAAATAAATATATTAATTGCCCCCGTAGCTCAATTGGTAGAGCAATAGCCTTTTAAGCTAGTGGTTCCGCGTTCGAGTCGCGGCGGGGGCACATTTAAAAAGTTTTAATTTTAAATACAATTTAATTGTATTTGATTTTTTATTTAGGTATAATATGTTAATAGTAAATTTAGGTCGATATATGAAAACGGTCTAAAATTTAAATTAAAAAATCTGCCAATTGTTAAATACAAAGGCAGTAATAAAATAAATGTCTAAACTAACTAGAGATTTTGTTTCTGAAGAGCCACGAGATTTTAAATTTAAAATTGGAACAACTATAGCTTCTTCTCTTTCTGGGTTTATTGCTGGGGTCTTTGCGACCTTAATTTTTTTAGCTATAATTTTGTACTTTTTAAAAGTAACAATTCAGATTGGGATCTAGTCATTGGTTTTAAATGAAAAAATCCATTTAGAAAAGCTTTTTAATGAGAAACTTAAAAATATAAAAAAGCAGGTAGATAGGACCTAATGGTTGTTTTATATTTAATTTTTTGATAGGATAATCAGGATGAATTACAAAAAAATATTAATTATCTTTGGAATTTTTATTGCAACCATTTTATTGGGAGTTTTTATTTATCCTCAAGGAATGACGGCTAGGGGAATAAAACTACCTGATTTTTTTTATAAAGATTTTAATTTTGGTTTAGATATTTCTGGAGGGACTCTTTTGATTTATGAGGCTGATTTAAGTAATGTTGATTCTGCTGATTATTCTTCAGCTATGACTGGTTTAAGAGATGTTATAGAAAGAAGAATTAATTATTCAGGGGTGAGAGAACCGCGAGTAACTGTAAATAAAAGCGGAGAAGCCTGGCGCTTAACAGTTGAATTGGCTGGAATCAAGGATATTCAAGAGGCAATAAAAATGATTGGAGAAACTCCGTATTTAGAATTTAAAGAAATTCGTTCAGAAGAAGAAACTGAAGCTATATTAGAAAACGAAGAGTTAACAGATGTTGATCCATATTTTAAAGCCACTGCTTTGACAGGAAAATATTTAGAAAGAGCAGATATAGATTTTGATCAGACAACTTCTTTACCAGTAATTAATTTAAAATTTAATGATGAGGGTTCAAAAATTTTTGCTGAGTTAACAAAAAATAATATTGGTAATCCATTAGCTATTTATCTTGATGATTACCCAATTAGTATTCCAGTAGTGCGTGAAGAAATTCCTTCAGGTATTGCCCAGATTTCCGGAGAATTTACCTTAGCTGAAGCTAGAGAGTTGGCAGCAAGGTTAAACCAAGGAGCTTTACCAGTGCCAATTAGTTTAATTTCTCAACAATCTGTTGGCGCTATTTTAGGAGAGGAATCAATTAAAAAGATCAGTCAAGCTGCTTTGTTTGGTTTTCTTTTGGTGATTTTATTTATGAGTATTTTTTACCGTTTTCCAGGGTTATTAGCTTCAATTTCTTTAATTATTTATGTTATTTTAGTTTTGAGTATTTTTAAATTTATTCCAGTAACACTTACTTTAGCTGGAGTAACTGGTTTTATTCTCTCTATTGGTATGGCAGTTGATGCTAACGTTCTAATTTTTGAGTATGCTAAAGAAGAGATGAGAAAAAATAAACCAATGTGGATTTCAATGGAAGATGGATTTCAAAGATCATGGTCAGCTATTCGTGATTCTAATATTGCTACAATTATTTCAGCTATCATTCTTTATTATTTCAGCTCAAGTATGATTAGGGGATTTGCGCTTACATTAGCTATAGGAGTAGGGGCAGGATTGTTGACAGCGATTTATATTACAAGAATATTTTTACAAACATTTATAATAAATAAACAGTAATAATGAATTTTATTCAAAAGAGCAAAATATTTTATAGTTTTTCAGGAATAATAATAACGATTTCTTTATTAAGCCTTTTAATCTGGGGGTTTAATTTTGGGATAGATTTTACCGGTGGTTCTCTTTGGGAATTATCAGTAGCAGAAAATATAAATCAATCAACAGAAAAAATTAATAATTACTTAAAAGAAAGTGATTTAGGTCAAGTTGATATTCAAACAACAAGTGAGAATAGTTTAATTTTACGTTTTTCAAATATTTCAGAAGAAAAACATATTAAATTATTAGGAGAATTAAAAGAAATCATTCCTTCTATTGAAGAAAGAAGGTTTGAATCTATTGGGCCTTCTATTGGTCAGGAATTAAAAACAAAATCTATTTGGGCGATTATTCTAGTTTTCTTTGGAATTTTAACATATCTCTGGTATGCTTTTCGTCATTCTTCATTAAGAGTACCTTCTTATAGATATGGAATTTTAGCAGTTTTAGTTTTAATGCATGATGCTATTTTTATAATAGGGTTGTTTGTAATTTTAGGAAAATTTCAAGGATGGGAAGTAAATTCTGATTTTTTGGTAGCTTTATTGGTAGTTATTGGTTATTCTGTCCATGATACAATTGTTGTTTTTGATAGGATTAGGGAAAACTTTAAATTAAAAATTAAAGATAGCTTAGAGAATATTATTAATTTAAGTATTCAACAAACTTTAGTTAGATCTTTAAATACTTCTTTAACTACGATTTTTCCTTTATTAACACTATATTTTTTTGGACCTCTTTCTATTAAAATATTAGTTGTTGCTATGATTAGTGGTGTTATTATTGGAACTTATTCTTCTGTCTTTCTTGCTGCTCCTTTATTATATGAGTGGTCTATAAAAAAGGCTTAAAAGAGAGTAAAGAGAGTGAAATGGGGTTGACTTTTAAGCTAAATTTTGCTTTAATTAATAAACATGAATAAAGAATTTTTAAATCAAAATAACCCTCAGCAATTATCTTTACAAATTATTGCTATTCTTCCTTCCCGAACTCAGAGTATTGTTAGAAAAAGATTTGGACTAGATGATAATAAGCCTAAAACATTAGAAGCAGTGGGTCGGGATTATACAATTACTCGGGAAAGAGTGAGGCAAATTATAGAAGCAGCTTTAAAAACTATTCGAAAACAACCGCTTTCAGAAATGGTCGGTGGTTTTTTTAATACAAGCAAGTTGCTCTTAAAAAAAAGTGGAGGATTAGAAGAAGAGGAAGAATTTCTTAAAAAAATAGATAGAAGTTTTGGTGCTAAAAATGAATCTAAAGGAAATCTTTCAGCAATTAAATTTTTATTAATTCTTAATCCTGATTTTATAAGAGAAGAAGAGAATAGATTAAATTATAGTTTTTGGCATTTCACTAATCTTTCTAAAGATAAGATTAATAAAAATATCAAAGTATTAGAAAAATATTTAAAGGATAGAAAGAAAGCTTGTTTATTAGAAGAGATCTTGTCTTGGGCTAAAAAAAATATGTCTTCTAGCACAAATGAAGAAGAGTTACAAGCCTATTTTAGAATATCTAAAAAGATTGGAATGAATCCTTTTGGAGAATATGGTTTATTTAATTGGGCAGAGATTGATCCTTCAGGAGCTCGAGACAGAGCATATTTAGCAATGAAGCACGCTGAAGAACCATTGCATTTTTCAAAGATTACAAAATTATTAAATGAAATAAATAAATCTCCGGTTTATCCTCGTTTGTCTTCTCACTCTTGGCAAAAAAGAGTTTGTGTTCAAACAGTTCACAATGAATTAATTAGAGACTCAAGGTTTGTTTTAATTGGCCGAGGTATTTATGCTCTTAAAGAAAGAGGGTATAAACCAGGTAAAATAGTTAATGTTATCCAGGATGTTTTGAAAGAAGCAGGAAAACCTTTAAAACAAGAAGAAATTATTAAAGAAGTAAAAAACAGAAGAATGGCTAAAGATAATACTATTATTCTTAATCTTCATAATAAAAAATATTTTAAGAAATTGCCGAATAAGTGTTATACTTTAGTAAAGTCGTATAAAATACTTGAGGTTTAATGCCTTACTTTTTAAAAGAAGTTTCATTTTTTTTCTTGGAGATTTTCCGGGAGTTTTGGTGGCTTATTGCCCTGATTATTTTAGGGCGATTTTATATTAATTTAAGAAGAGAATATCAAAAAAAAGTAAAGAAAGAAAAAAAAGAACCAAAAGACTGGGTAATTTTAGAGGCAAAGATTAATCGTGAAATTTTACAAACTCCAAAAGCAATGGAGCAGGTATTTAATAGCTTGAGTGTTATTGAAAAAGGGTGTATTTGTTTAGAGATAGTTGGTATTAATCGAGAAATACATTTTATTATTCGGGCTCCTAAAGAATATAAAAACTTGGTAATTTCTCAATTTTATTCTCAATATCCAGAAATAGAGTTAAAAGAAATTGATGATTATTTTTTAAGTGTAGCTCCAAATTTACCTAACAAAGAACTTAATTTATGGGGAACAGAAATTATTTTTAATAAAGCAAATTGTTATCCGATTAAAACTTATTCATATTTCGAAGAAAAAAAAGAAGAAAGAAGAATTGACCCTATGGCTAGTTTAGCAGAAACTTTTGGTAGTTTAGAAAGATCAGAATGGTGTATTTTTCAAATCTTTCTTAAGCCTTTATCTGAGGATGAAGAGAAAAAATTAGCAGAAGAAGGAAAAAAAGAAACAGATAAATTATTAGGGAAAAAAGAGAAAAAAGCAGCTACTTGGCCAGAATGGATAGCAGCTTTTATTAAAAATCTTTTAGTGGCAATAGCAGTAGCTCCAGTTTGGCCAGGAGAAGGAGAAAAAAAAGAAGATTCTCCAAAAGAAGTCTCTTCAGGAAAAAAGGAAATAATTAATGCTATTGATAAAAAAATAAATCAATTGTCTTTTAAGACAGGGATTAGAGTGATCTATGTTGCTCCTAATAAAATTTTTAATGAATCAAAAGCTATTGGTTTTATGGCTTTCTTAAAGCAGTTTAATTCTAAGAACTTAAATGCTTTTAAAGTTAATAAAGAAGCTACAACAGAAAGTAAAGCAAAGTTATTTAAAACAAGAAGAGCATTTCTTAAAAAAAGAAATTTTTACCAGGCAGCTTCTAAAAGAAAACCAGAGAAAAAATCAATGATTTTAACGCCAGAAGAATTAGCAACAATTTATCATTTTCCAACAATGCAAATGAAAACCCCAGTTCTTACTAGAGTCTTAAGCAAGAAAGGAGAGCCACCAATAGGATTACCAACAGGATAAAAATTAATTTTTATGGAAGACATAAATTATATCGGAATAACAAATTTTAGAGATGAATACCAAAGATTTGGTATTAAGCCTGATGATCGACGTCGGCATATGTATTTTGTAGGAAAGAGTGGCGTTGGAAAGACAACAATGATGGAAAATATGATTATTCAGGATATTAATAATGGAAAAGGTGTTGGAGTAATTGATCCTCACGGAGAGTTAGTTAATCGTATCCTTTATTTTATTCCAGAGAATAGAATAAAAGATGTTATCTATTTTAATCCTGGTGATGTTGAATGGCCGATTGCTTTTAACGTAATTGAAAATGTTCCTTTGGAACATCGTCATTTAGTTGTTGCTGGATTGATGGGAGTTTTTAAAAAGATTTGGCCTGATGTTTGGTCAGCAAGAATGGAATATATTTTGAATAACGCCTTATTAGCCTTATTAGAATACCCAGATTCAACTTTATTAAGTATTAATCGTTTATTAGCTGATGAAGATTTTCGCCAGGCAGTAATGAAAAAAGTAACTGATCCAATAGTAAGATCTTTTTGGGAAAGAGAATTTGCTCGTTATAACACTCGTTTTGCTACAGAAGCAATTGCTCCAATTCAAAATAAAGTAGGTCAGTTTATTTCAAATCCTTTGATTAGAAATATTATTGGACAAAAAGAACCAAAGATTGATATTAAAGAAATTATGAACGGAGGAAAGATTCTTTTAGCTAATTTATCCAAAGGATTGGTTGGCGAAGATAATTCTACTCTATTAGGTGCTCTTTTAATTACAAAGATACAATTAGCAGCTATGGAGAGAGTAGAGATTTTAGAAGAACAAAGAAAAGATTTTTATTTGTATGTAGATGAATTTCAAAATTTTTCTACTGAATCATTTGCTAATATTTTTGCTGAAGCTAGAAAATATCGTTTAAATTTAGCTTTAGCTCATCAATATATTGCTCAGCTTAATGAAAAAGTTAAAGATTCAATTTTTGGTAATATTGGTACCTTAGTTTCTTTTAGGTTGGGTCCTGAAGATGCAGAATTTTTAGAAAAATATTTTGCCCCTGAATTTGTTAAAGAAGATTTAATAAACCTTCCTAATTATAATTTTTATATAAAGTTAATGATTGACGGGGTTTTATCTAAGAGTTTTTCAGCTATGAATATTCCTCCATCAAGTTTGCCTCAAAAATCTTACATTCAAGAAATAATAGAATATTCCCGAAATCAATATTCTGCTCCACGGCAAGAAGTAGAAAGAAACATTGCTCATTGGGAGCTTTTAGATTTTTCTCCTAGTAGAGAGACAAAATCAAGAGATGAGAAGTTTGGAACTAAAGAAGGTTGGGAAGCAACTTGCTCTCAGTGCGGTAAAAGAATCATTGTTCCTTTTAAGCCTGATCCTTCTAGACCTGTTTATTGTGAAGATTGTTTTCGGGAAATAAAAAGAGCTCAGAACAAAAATCCAGGATCTGAAACAATGAAACCATCAAAACCTAAAGTACAACCAAATCAAGGAGAAATTAAAAATATAATTAAGAATATTTTTCATCAAGATAATTAAATAATGAAAAAAACAATAGCAGTTGTTTGTGGAGGTAAAAGTGGTGAGCATGAAGTTTCTTTGCGCTCAGCTTTTTATGTTTATAACAATTTAGATAAGAAAAAATATCAGGTAGTGATTTTAGCCATTGATAAAAAAGGTAATTGGTTTTTTGGTCGTAATTTTAAAGACTTGGTTGATACTCGAGATCTTCTGTGGAAATTAAAACCACATTTAGAGGAAATTGTTCTGTTAAAATCTAAAAATGGTAGTCAAATTTTAAGTTTAAAGAAAAAAAAGATAATAACAAAGATAAATATTTTCTTTCCTTTAATTCATGGTACATATGGTGAAGATGGGTGCTTACAAGGGTTTTTTGAACTTTTAGATGTTCCTTATGTAGGGGCTAATGTAATTGGTTCAGCCGTAGGTATGGACAAGGAAGTAACAAAAAAAATATTAATGATTGATAAAATCCCGGTGACAAAATTTGTTATCATTAAAAGAGAAGATTCGTTAAAAGAAAAAGAAGAAAAAATTAAAACAGCAATAAAACAATTTGATTTTCCTTTATTTATAAAACCAGTATCATTAGGTTCTTCAGTTGGTATTACTAAAGTTTGTTCTAAAAAAGATGTTAAAAGGGCAATTAAAGAAGCTTTTCAGTATGATCATAAAATTATAATTGAAAAATTTGTTAAAGGAAGAGAAATAGAATGTTCTGTTTTAGGTAACGACAATCCGAAGGCTTCTTTGCCTGGTGAGATTAAATCAGTTGATTTTTATTCTTATAAAGCGAAGTATTTGGATGAACATGAAGCAAAGCTATTGGTGCCTGCTCCTTTAGATAAAAAACAAATTGCTCAAATACAGAAATTAAGCATTGAGACTTTTAAGGCTTTAGAATTAAAAGGGATGGCGCGAATAGACTGTTTTTTAAAATCGAATGGTCAATTAATAGTGAATGAAGTAAATACAATTCCAGGATTTACTCAAATTAGTATGTATCCTAAACTATGGGAAGTTTCTGGAATAAAATATTCCAAGCTTTTAGATAAGCTTGTGCAATTAGCAATAGAAAGTCATAATGAAAAGAATAAACTTAGATTTTCTTATAACTAAAATATTCTATGAAAATTTATTTAAGAAGATTAATTTGGAGTATTTTTAATGCCTTTGAAGGAATAAAATATGGTATTTCTCAACAAAATTTTTTCTTAATGACTCTTCTAGCCATTGGGAGCATAGGTTTTGGTTTTTGGTTAAAAATATCATATTTTGAATGGCTGCTTTTAATTGTTATAATTGGTTTTATTCTCAGTTTGGAAATGCTTAATACAGTGATGGAAACAACCCTAGATTTTATAGAACCAAATAGATCTCCAAAAATTAAAGAAATTAAAGATATTATTGCTGGTTCTGTCTTTATTGCTTGCTTAACGGCTTTAGTCTTTGGAGCGATAATTTTTCTTCCTAAAATTTTTGCATTAATTTAAATTAATATGTTGTCGCCTTCAGAAGAAATTAAAAACAAACTAGATATTGTCGAAGTCATTGGTCAGTATTTGAAATTACAAAAAGTAGGAGCTAATTATAAAGCTCTTTGTCCTTTTCATAAGGAGAAAACTCCTTCTTTTCTTGTTTCTCCAGCTCGTCAAATTTGGCATTGTTTTGGATGTAACACTGGAGGAGATATTTTTACTTTTGTAATGAAGATTGAGAATATTGAATTTAAGGAAGCTTTAGAGATGTTAGCTAAGAAAGCAGGAGTAAGATTAATTCAAGAAAGCCCTCAAGCTCGTTCTCAAAAGCAAAGATTAATTGATATTAACAAGGAAGCAGTTAGTTTTTTTGAAAAGAATCTATGGCAGAATAAAGAAGTAGTTGAGTATTTACATCAGAGAGGATTAAAAGATGAAACAATAAAGGAATTTCATCTTGGTTGGGCTTTAGATGATTGGCAGGTCCTTAGCAGCTTTTTAACTAAAAAGGGATTCAAGCCAGAAGAAATAGTAGCTGCTGGCTTAGCTATTTCTAAAAAAGAGCCGATTAATATTAGTAGTAAATCACAGAAAACAGAATATGTAATACAAGAAAAAGATATATATGATCGTTTCCGTGCTCGAATCATGTTTCCAATAGATAATCCTTCTCAACAAATAGTAGGTTTTACTGGTAGAGTTTTTCAAGGAAAACAACCATTAAAAACAATTAAAGATATTGAAAGAATTGGTAAATACGTAAATAGTCCTCAAACTTTAATTTTTGATAAAAGTACTGTTCTTTACGGACTTTCTAAAAGTAAACCTTATTTACATTCAGAAGAAGAGACTTTATTAGTAGAGGGTCAAATGGATTTTTTAGCTGCTTGGCAGGAAGGAATTAAAAATACAATTGCTACTTCTGGAACAGCTTTAACCCCTTATCAATTAAAAATTCTTAAAAGATATAACAATACTTTAATTTTAGGTTTTGATATGGATGAAGCAGGGGAGGGAGCAGCAGAAAGGACTATTGAATTAGCATTAGCTAAAGAATTTAGTGTAAAAATTCTTCGATTAGAAGAAGGAAAAGATTTGGCCGATTATCTTTTAAATAAAGAAAGAAAAGGGAAAGATAAATTAATAAAGCAAGCTGAGTCAATAATGGATTTTTATTTTGAAAGAGCTCAAAAAATTGGGAATGAAAGTAATATTGAAGGGAAAAAAGCAATAGCTTCATATTTCCTTCCAAAAATTAAAAAATTAACTAATGCATTAGATAGGTCATTTTGGCTTAATAAACTTTCTCGTTTTTTAAATATTTCTGAACAGGCTTTAGGAGATGAATTAAATAGGATTTCAAAAGAGAGTTCCTTAACAGAAATTATAGATAAAGATGAGTCTTTATATCAATTCCCAACTACTCAGCTTCAGCCACGAATAGAAGGAATAGCAGAAAGAATCATTTCTTTTTTAATAAAATTTCCATCATTAATAAAAGAAGCTTTGGATTATGAAGAATATTTTCCTCAAAGTTTTCAGAAGATTTTTGAAATAATGAAAAACATTTCTTCTTCAGAAGAGTTATGCGGAGAAAATCTTAGAAGATTAAATTTATCAGAAAATTTGGTTGAGAAAATAAATCAATTAGCCTTAAGAGCTGATTACGAAACAGAGATTGTGGAAAAGTTTAAAGTTTCTTTTGAAGAAGAATTATTAAAAGAATTAAAAGAATTGAAAAGAGAAGCAATAAAAAATAAATTAAACGAGATAGAAAAAGAAATCCAAATAGCAGAAAAAGAAAATAATAAGAAAGTTTTAGAAGAGTTGATTAAAAAATTTAATCAATTATCAAAAGAATTATTAAGTTAAAATTTGGTCGATGATTATTTAAAATTAATATATTAAAGATGAAAAAACAAAAGAAATCACCAAAGAAAAAAGATATTAAAAAAATTAAAAAGGCATCTAAAATTAAACCCAAAGGAAAGACAAAGAGTGTAAAAAAAGTTAAGAAAATTAATTCTAAAAAAAAGACACAGAAAAAGACTTCTCCTCGATCTACGAAAAAAAAGATAAAGAAAATAAAAGAGAAAAAAGTTACTTCAAAAAGTAAAAAAGTCCCTAAAGATAAAAAGATTGTTGATGGTATAAAAATATTGATAGAAAGAGGAAAATCACGAGGCTTTATTACTCAAGATGAAGTTTTAAAATATTTTCCGAGAGTAGAGGAAGATATTGAATTTTTGGAAAAACTTTATGATTCTTTAGCCGAATCTAATATTGAAGTAATGGAAAGCGGAGATTTATTAATTCCGGAAAAGGAAGTATCTGATAGAGAGTTGAAAGATGCTTTAAAGATATCAGGTCCCTCAGTTTTGTCAGGAGCTGTTCAATCATACTTGAGAGAAATAGGAAAAGTCTCTTTATTGAACCCAGAAGAAGAAAGGGCTTTAGCTAAAAAAGTGAGTGAAGGAGATGAACAGGCAAGAAAACAAATGATTGAAGCTAATTTACGTTTAGTAGTTTCTATTGCTAAGAGATATATTGGTAGAAGCAGTAATTTAAATTTATTAGATTTAATTCAAGAAGGAAATATTGGTCTTTCTAAGGCGGTTAATAAATTTAATTACAAGAAAGGGTTTAAATTTTCTACTTATGCTACTTGGTGGATTAGACAGGCAATTACACGAGCTTTAGCAGATCAAGGCCGAACGATTAGAATTCCTGTTCATATGGTAGAAACAATTACTAAGTACTTAAAAACTAGAAGATCTTTGGCTCAGGTTTTAGGAAGAGATCCTTTGCCAGAAGAAATAGCTGCTGAAATGGAAAAAGATGTTGAAGAAATTCTTTATTTAATGCAGATTTCTCAAAGCACTTCATCTTTAAATCAGCCATTAGGAGACGAGGATGGAGGAAGTGAATTAGCTGATTTTATTTCTGATACGAAAACAATTACCCCTGATAATCATGCTACACGAGAACTTTTAAAAGATGAATTAAAAAAGATTATGCAAGAATTATCTGAACGTGAGAGAGAGATAATTAAAATGAGATTTGGTTTGAATGATGAAATGACGCATACATTAGAAGAGGTAGGAAAAGCATTTGGAGTCACTAGAGAAAGAATAAGGCAAATTGAAGCAAAAACATTAGAAAAGCTTAAAGAACATGCTCAATCAAAAAGATTAAAAGAGTTTTTGAAATAGTGATTGAATAATTGTTATCTATGAATTTTTTAGAAAAAATAAAAAGAAATTCTTTACTTAGAAAATTAATTGCTTTTTTAGCTAATTTAAGATTTGGTTTTCCTGGGCGAGACCTAACTATTATTGGAGTGACAGGAACTACTGGCAAGACAACAACCTGTTTTATGATAAAAAGTATTTTAGAAAGTAATGGTATAAAAACTGGTTTGATTAGTACAGCTGGTTTTTATATTGGTGATGAAATAATCTATCCAAAGGCACATACTCCATCGACAACGCCTGATCCGTTTTTTCTTTATTTCTTAATAAAAAAGATGAAGACAAAAGGAATAAAGGTGGTGGTAATGGAAGTTTCTTCTTTTGGCTTAATGTATGAAAGGGTCTTTGGTCTTAATTTTTCGGCAGCTGTTTTGACAAATATTTCTTATAACCATCATTTGGTTATTCATGGAAATATGGAGCAATATGTTTTTTCAAAATTAAAATTATTCCAACAATTAAAAAAAACAGCTATAGCTGTTTTGCCTAAAGAAAATGAATATCTTAATTTATTTGCAAAAAATACTAAGGCTAAGATTATTAAATTTGGACAAGATAAAAGTTGTGATTTATGGCTTAAAATAGAAGAAATTACCAAGGAGAAAAATAAAGTTATTATTTATCATAACAATGATTCTTTTTCTGTTGATTTGCCTTTGCCAGGTGTTTTTAATGTTTTTAATGCCTTAGCTGCAATTGGTGCAGTTGAGAAGTTTTCTTTTACTTCTGAAGGAATTAAAAAAGGTTTAGAAAAAATAAGGAGTATTCCTGGAAGATTAGAGCATATAGTAGAAGGGCAGCCATTCTCTGTTATCGTTGATAAGGCTAATACACCTGCTGCATTTTGTGGTATAATAGATTTTATTAAAATTTTAAATGTAAAGAGAAAGATTGCAGTTTATGGAAATTTTGGAGAAAGTCCAAGAGAAGAAAGAGAAAAATTAGCTACAATAGCAACGGATTTTTTTGATTTAACTATTATTACTGAAGATGACCCTCAAGAGTTGTCTCCACAACCAAGTATTGATGATTTTTTGAATTTTGTTAAGAAAGAAAATATTTCAACAGAAAAATATATAGCTATTGCTAAAAGAAGAGAGGCAATTAGAAAAGCAATTAAATTGGCTAAAAAAGGTGATTTGATTGTTATTTTAGGTAGGGGGAATGAAAAAATTATGGATTATGGGGCTAAAACAGTTCCTTTTGATGATAGAGAAATAACGAGAGAGATTTTAAAAGAAGAGGGGTATTAAATTATCTTGATTATATAATAATTATGGGTTCTAAAGAATTAAGAAATAAATTTTTAAAGTTTTTTGAAGAAAGAGGGCACAAAATTATTCCTTCAGCTTCTTTAATTCCAGAAAACGATTCGACAACTCTATTTACTGGTTCTGGAATGCAACCCTTGGTGCCTTATTTAATGGGAGAGCCTCACTCTCAAGGGAAAAGATTAGTTGATATTCAAAAATCATTTCGAGCTGAAGACATTGAAGAAGTAGGAGACAATCGACATACTACTTTCTTTGAGATGATGGGCAATTGGTCTTTAGGCGATTATTTCAAAAAAGAACAATTAAATTGGATTTTTGAATTTTTAGTTAAAGAAATACAGCTAGACCCAAAAAGACTTTATGTCTCTGTTTTTAGAGGAAATAAAGAAATCGGTATTGAAAAAGATTCAAAATCAGTTGAGATTTGGAAAGATATTTTTAAAAATTATAATATTGAAGCTAATGATATAGATTTTGCTGAAAAAAATGGAATGCAGGATGGTCGTATTTTTTATTATGATGAAACTAAAAATTGGTGGTCACGCTCAGGAATTCCTGTCAATATGCCAATTGGAGAGATTGGTGGACCAGATAGTGAAATTTTTTATGATTTAGGAGAAGACTTAAAAAGACATGAAAATTCTGAGTACAAAGACCAACCTTGTCATATTAATTGTGGTTGTGGGCGTTTTATTGAAATTGGTAATAGCGTTTTTATAGAATTTATTCGTTCAGAGAAGAGGTTTGATCCTTTACCTCAAAAGAATGTAGATTTTGGTGGTGGGTTAGAAAGGATTTCAATGGTTTTACAAGGTAAAAATAATATTTTTGAAACAGATTTATTTATTAATATTATTAAAAAAATTGAAGATTTGTCAGGATTAAAATATGCAGATAATATGTCAGCATTTGAAGTAATTGCTGATCATCTCAGGGCAGCCACTTTTATTATGGGTGATGATAAAGGAGTGATGCCTTCTAATATTGACCAAGGATATATTGTTCGTCGTTTAATTAGAAGAGCTATTCGTTATGGTAGACAGCTAGATATTAAAAAAGATTTATGGATTCAGGAAGTATCCCAAGTTATTATTGATGATTATAAATCAGTCTATCCTGAATTGTTTAAAAATTCTAAGTTTATAATGAATAATTTAGAAAAAGAAGAAATTAAATTTGGTAAAACACTAGAAAAAGGATTAAAAGAATTTGAAAAATTGTTTAGTCATTATAAAGGTGATTTTAAAGAATTTTATTTAGAAGTAGAAAATTTATTTAATTTATATCAAACATATGGTTTTCCTGTGGAGCTAAGTATTGAAGAAATAAATAAGAAAAGAATTCAATATGGAGGAGTTCCTATATCAAAAGATATGGAAGAAAATTTCTTAAATTTATTTCAAGAAGAAATTAAAAAACATCAAGAACTTTCTCGAACTGCTGCAGCTGGTAAATTTAAAGGTGGATTAGCTGATACTTCTGAGCAAACTACAAAACTTCATACTGCTTGCCATCTTTTGTTAGCTGCTCTAAGAAAAGTGTTAGGAAATCATGTGGAGCAAAAAGGTTCTAATATTACTGCTGAAAGATTGCGTTTTGATTTTTCTCATTCTGAAAAATTAACTAATGAACAAATCAAGGAGATAGAAGAAATAGTTAATAAAGCAATTAAAAATAATTTACCAATTACTTTTGAAGAAATGTCCTTAGAAGATGCAAAAAAACAAGGAGCAAGCGGGGTTTTTGAATCAAAGTATGGAGAAAAAGTTAAAGTCTATACTATAGGAGAGAAAGATAATTTTTTTTCAAAAGAAATCTGTGGGGGTCCTCATGTAAAGTCAATTGGTAATCTTGGTTATTTTAAGATTATAAAGCAAGAATCATCAGGAGCAGGCATTAGAAGGGTTAAAGCTATTTTAGAATAAAAATATCTTGTCATGATTTGTGTATTTATGCTATACTAAATTAAATTTTAAAAAATAATGGAAAATTCTCCACAAAAAAGAAAAAAAGTTAAAGATATTTTTTCGCCTCATGAATTGAAGTCTAATTTTTTTTCTGAAGAGATTGAAGAAAATGAAGAGCCAGAAATACAAGAAGAAAATGAAATAAGCTTAAGCATGAAAGAAGAATCAATCATGATTACACGAATGGAAACTAGTCCAGAAACGCAAGAAGAGATTAAAAAAATAAGAGAAGAAAAACAGTCAGAAGAACCAATGATTATTGATTCTTCATCACAAGAGAAAAAGAAAAAAGGATTAAGAATGTTTATGTATTTTATGATTCCAGTTACTCTGGCATTTTTGTATTATTTAGGGTTTATAGGGTTAGCTCGAGCTGAAATCCTGATTAGTAGCCGGAAGATGGAAATTCCTTTTTCAAAAGAGATTTTAGTTGATACTAATGTTTCTTCAATTGATACTACTAAAGCAATAATTCCCGGTAATCTATTTTCTTTTAATTCTACGGAAACAGAGGAATTTACAAGTACTGGTCAAGGCAAAGATGAAAAAAAAGCAAAAGGTATAATTACAATTTATAACAACTACTCTACTTCACCGCAGATTTTAGTAGCAACAACTCGTTTTGAAACACCTGATCATAAAATATTTCGTTTAGATTCTAGAACTGTTGTTCCTGGAGCAACTACTGAAAATGGGAAATTAGTTCCTTCAACAATAGATGTAAAAGTTACAGCTGATCAACCTGGGGCAGACTATAATATAGAAGCTTGTAATTTACCTGATTGTAAATTTAGTATTCCTGGGTTTAAAGGAATGCCAGAGTTTGATGGTTTTTATGGGGTTTCTAAAAATGCAATGGCTGGAGGTAGTTCAGGCTCAGTACCAGTAGTTTCTTCAGAAGATATTAAAAATGCAGAGAGTGTTATTTTAGATAAAGTAATAAATTCAATAAACCAAGACTTAGAAAATAAAGTTCCTCAAGGATTAACAATTTTAACAGGAGCAAAAAGTGGTGTTAATATTAGCAAGCTAAGCAGTAATGCTGAATTAGGCGATTATGTAGATAAATTTACTGTTGAAGCAGAAATGACGGTAAAAGTTATTGCTTTTGATGAAAATAATATTATTAAATATGTTCAGGGAGTTTTAGAAGAAGATAGAGACGAAAATTATAATTTTTGTAAGGATTTAGAAATAGAATATTCAGATCTGGAAACAGATTTTGATAAAGGAACTCTTAAGGTGACTATAAAAGTTAATCAAACCTTATGTCATCAGCTTGATTTAGATGAAATAAAAAGTTCGGTTATTGGAAAAAATCAAGAAGAATTAGATGAAATTTTTAAGAATAATCCTGGGATTGATGAAGTAAAAATAAAGTTTTGGCCTTTTTGGATTAAAAAAGTTCCTAACTCTTTGCAAAAAATTAATATTTTAATTGATGCTGACTTTGAAGAAGAGGCAAATATTGACTAAAATACGTTATTTTGATAAACTAATAACACTTTATGGCACAGAAAAAAGAAGCGATTCGTAAAGAAGGAGTTATTGTCGAGTCTTTACGAAATACTATGTTTCGCGTTCGCTTGAATGAAGGAGGGGAAGAAGTTTTAGCTCACTTAGCTGGCAAGCTTCGTCTTCATTTTATTAAAGTTCTTCCTGGCGACAAGGTTGTAGTTGAGATGTCGCCTTATGATTCTACTCGCGGTCGTATTGTTTATCGGCTATAAAGGGGTTTTCTTTAGATAAAACCTTCAATTATTATGAAATATTATGAAAGTTAGAGCTTCAGTAAAAAAACTTTGCAGAAACTGTAAAATAGTGAGAAGAAAAGGTCGCTTATATGTAATTTGTACTAACCCTAAACATAAACAAAGACAGGGTTAAATTATTTTTAAAAACAATAATTTTATGGTTCGTTTTTTAGGAATTAATATTCCAGACAATAAAAATATTAATATTGCCCTTACTTATATCTATGGAATAGGGAAATATTTATCCGAGGAGCTTTTAAAAGAAGCGGGTATTGATTTTACAAAAAAAGCAAAAGATTTAACTCCAGCGGAATTAAATACTATTAAAGAAATTCTTGAGAAAAAAGAAATTAAAACTGAAGGTGATTTGAAAAGAGAAGTAAGAGTTAATATAAAAAGATTGATTAATATAAGCAGCTATCGAGGAACAAGACATATTAAAAGGTTGCCAACAAAAGGACAAAGAACAAAAAGAAACTCAAGAACCACAAGAGGTAATGTAAGAAGAACCGTAGGTTCAGGGAAAAGAAAAGCGGTAAGCCCAACATAATAAATATATATTCTTATGGGAAAAAAAAGAGTTATTACTAAAACAGGTGAAGAAAGCGGTAAGGCAGAAGATAAATTTTCTTCTGCAAAATCAAAGTCCTCAATCAAAAAAACAATAGAAAAAGGGAGGATTTATGTTAATGCTTCTTATAACAATACAGTTATTCTTATCACTGATTTAAAAGGTAATGCTATTGCTTGGTCTTCAGCAGGATCTTTAGGATTTAGAGGACCTAAGAAAGCTACTCCTTTTGCTGCTTCAAAAGTTGTAGGCGTTTTAATGGAAAAAATTAAAAAGACTGGATTAAAAACTGTAGAGGTTTATTTAAAAGGTATTGGTGGTGGTCGAGATATGGCTATTCGTTCTTTTGCTAATCAAGGGTTAGATATAACAATGGTTAAAGATGTAACTCCTGTTCCTCATAATGGTCCTCGGCCTAAAAAACCAAGAAGAGTATAATAAAATAAATTTTTTAATCAAATTGGTATGTTAGATAATAAGTGTAAAAAATGTAGGGCAGTTGGAGAAAAACTGTTCTTAAAAGGAGAAAGATGTTTTACTCCGAAATGTGCCTTAATAAGGAGAGGCTTTGCTATTTCTGGAAAGCAGAAAAGAAGAAAAGCTCCAACTGCTTATGGTAAACAGTTAATTGAAAAACAGAAAGTTAAGCTAACTTATGGAATAAGAGAGCAACAATTTAGAAGATATTTTAAATTAGCTCTTAAGAAAGAAACATCTACTCCAGATGCTTTTGCTCAATTATTAGAAAACCGATTTGATAATACTATTTTTCGTTTAGGATTTGCTCCTTCAAGAACAAGTGCTCGTCATCTAGCTAGTCATGGTCATTTTTTATTGAATGGAAGAAGGCATGATGTTCCTTCTAGTATTCTTAAAAAAGGAGATATCATTTCTATTAGACCTCAAAGTTTAAATAAAGAACCATTCAAGGCAATAAAAGAAACAATGAAGAAATACAATCCACCAAAACATCTTCAGGTGGATGAGAAAAAAATGGAGGGTAAAATTATTGCTGAGCCAGATTTGCAAGAGCTACAATTACCATTTGATTTTACTTCAATTGTAGAGTTCTATAGCAGATAATTAAATTTTTAAAATATTTATTAATATGTTTCATTTACCTTTATCAATAAAAAGCATTGAAAAAAAAGCAAATTATGAAAAATTTGCGATAGAAGGTTTGTATCCTGGTTATGGATTGACAATTGGAAACGCTTTGAGACGTGTTTTGCTTTCTTCTATAGAAGGTGCAGCAGTTACTTCTTTTAAAATTAAAGGAGTTCATCATGAGTTTTCAACAATTCCAAATATTCAAGAAAGTGTTTTAGATATTATGCTTAATCTAAAACAATTAAGAGTTAAGCTTCATGGTGAGGAGTCTCAGGTATTAAAATTAAAGGTAGAAGGAGAAAAAGAAATAACGGCTAAAGATTTTGATCCTAATACTATGGTGGAGATAATGAATCCTGAATTAGTAATAGCCAATAGTACTAGTAAAAAAGGGAAATTAGATTTAGAAGTGGTAGTTGAAAAAGGATTAGGTTATTCTCAGGTAGAAGAAAGAAAAGAAGAAAAAATACCTATTGGTACTATTGCTGTTGATGCTATTTTTTCTCCAGTTCAAAAAATTAATTTTCAAGTAGAAGATATGAGAGTTGGAGAAAAGACTAATTATAATCGTTTAATTATTACTATAGAAACGGATGGTTCTGTTTCAGCTGAAGAAGCTTTAGGTCAAGCAGCTATTATTTTAAAAGATCATTTTAAATTAATAGAAGAAAAATTTATTCCTGAAGAATCAAAACAATTGCCTAAGGAAGAAAAGAAAGGTCTTTCAAAAAAGCAAAAAAAAGAACCAAAAGATATTTTGATTGAAGAATTAGATTTAAGCCAACGAACAAAAAAAGCTTTGATTAATAATGGAATTAAAACATTAGCTGGTCTTTTGAGATATCGAGAAGAGACTTTATCTGAACTTGAAGGCTTAGGAGAAAAGTCTTTAGATGAAGTTAAAAAGATTATTAAAGATTTAGAGTATACTTTAAAATGAAACATTTAAAAAAAGGAAGAAAATTTCATAGAAAAAGAGATCAGAGAAAAGCATTACTTAAAAGTTTGGCTGCTAACTTAATATTACAAGAAAAGATTCAAACAACTTTAGAAAAAGCTAAAGAAACAAAAATTATTGTAGAAAAATTGATAACTCTTGCGAAGAAACAAGATCTAGCTGCTTTAAGAAGCTTGAAAAAGAAGCTTCCGGAAAAAGCAGCAAATAAGGTGTATTATGAAATCGCACCCTTATATAAAAAAAGAAGAGGTGGCTATACTAGAATTATTAAAACAGCAAAAAGAAAAGTTAGGGATGCCTCTCTAATAGTAATTTTAGAATTAGTTGAAAAACCTTTAAAGGAAAGCGTTGACAAAGAGAAAAAACAAGTAGAAAACGTGAAAAATAAAGAAAATAAATTAAAGAATAATGGAAAAACAGAATAAAAATATTGTTACTATAGATGCTGAAAGTCAGTCTTTAGGAAGGATAGCTTCAAGAATTGCTGTTTTACTTCAAGATAAGCATAAGCCAGAATATGCTCCTAATAAAGAAGGAGAAACATTTGTAGTGGTAGAGAATTTTAGTAAAATAAAACCCTTTAGAGAAACTAAATCTAAAACAAAAATTTATTATAAACATACAGGCTATATTGGTCATTTAAAAGAAACTAGTTTGGAAAAGATGTGGGAAAAAGATCCTAAAAAAGTTCTTCAAATGGCTGTTCGAGGAATGTTGCCGAAAAATAAGTTACGCAGTAAAAGAATGAAAAGATTAGATATTCGTTTATAAAATAACTTAATACTTAATTTATGGTAGAAAAAAAGACAAAAAAAACAACAGAAGCTAAGGAAGAAGAGAAAAAAACAGCAACAACCAAAGGAAAAAAATATATTGAGGCAGTTGGTAGAAGGAAAGAGGCTGTTGCTCGAGTTAGGCTTTTTAAAGACAAGCCCGGTATTATTATCAATGAAAAAACAATGGAAGAGTATTTTCCTTTAGAAAGGCATCATCAGAAGATATTAAGCCCTTTGAAATCAACTGATTTAGAAAAGAATTTTTTCATTTCAGTAAAAGTAAAAGGAGGGGGACTGTTTGGGCAGGCAGAAGCTATTAGATTAGGAATAAGTCGTTGCCTAGTTAAGATTGATGAAAAAAAGTTCAAATCAACTCTTAGAAAAAAAGGTTTCTTAACTAGGGATTCCCGAGTAGTTGAAAGAAAGAAATATGGATTGAAAAAAGCAAGAAAAGCCGCTCAATGGAGTAAACGATAAAAAAATTAAATGTTTAATTAAAATGCCTATTAAGTAGGCATTTTAATATTGACTAAAAAAGTTATTAGTGGTATTATTTTTTAAATTAAAAATCAGTTGCAACTTGAAAATTTTTATAGTTTAAGGAGGTAAGAAAAATGATGGTTCAAGAAAAAGAAGTGATGGAAAAATTTGAAGAGGCAGGAGCTATTTTGAGAGGACATTTTAAACTAACTTCTGGTGTTCACAGTGATACATACATTCAGTGTGCTCAGGTCATGCAGTACCCTGGATTTATTCAAAATTTATGCAATGAATTAGGTAAAAGATTCAAGAAAGACCAAGTCGAGGTAGTTATAGGTCCAGCAATCGGCGGTATCATAATGACTCATGTAATGGCTTTAGCTCTAGGTTCTTGGGTTAGGGCAATTTTTACTGAAAGAGAAAATGGAAAAATGACCTTAAGAAGAAGTTTTCAAATTAAAAAAGGAGAAAAGGTTTTAGTAGTTGAAGACGTAACAACTACAGGAAGCTCAGTTCGGGAGGTAATAGATATTGTTAAAGAGAGACAGGGGAAGGTAATTGGTGTTGGTGCTTTAATTGATAGAAGCGGAGGAGAAATTAACTTTGGGGTAAAGTATGAGAAATTGCTAACCATAAAGATGGATGTGTATAGACCAGAAGATTGTCCATTATGTAAGAAAGGAGTTCCCGTAATCAAACCAGGTAGTCGTGATATTAATAATTTATAAAGGAGAGACAGAAATGATTTTTGAAAAAGAAATTTTAGATAATTTTATAAAAAAGAATTATTCTAATAGTACAGAAGAAGAAAAACAAGAAATTATTAAAGATTATAGACAAAGAATTGCAGGCAAATTAAAAGGTGAAAAGATTGATATTTTAGTAATTTATAAGAAAAATAGAAAAGGATTTTTTGGCATTGATAAGGAAGGATTTTTTGTAAATACTTAAAGATTAATAAAAATAAAGGAGGGTTTGAAAATGAATGCTTTGAAAGAAGGTGTAAAAGAGATAGTTATAGCAGAAAGATTTATAAGAAAGTTTATTGAGAAACAGTATTCGTTTTTTTCAGAAAAAAAATTAAAAACAAAAGTAAAAGAAATTCTTATTGGGTATGAAGGCATTAATATTAGTAAAGGGAAAATTTTTGTAATTACTAGACTACCAGAGGGAATAAAGATAATAATTGATGAAAAAGGAAATTTCCGTGATTTTGATGAATTTTTTCTTTTAAGGAGGTAGGAAATGATTACTTCTTTTTGGCAATTTCTTGCAGGATCATCTCTCTTATTCTTAATTTTTATATATTTAACAGAGGGCAAATAATTGAAGCAATAAAGCCATTAATATTGTATTGTATTAATGGCTTTTTTATTGCAGATTCTGTTGTTTTATGTTATATTTTAGTTCATTGATATCATGAATTTTATTCAAAAAATTATACAAAAAATTCTTAATTATAAACTTATTGCCATAGGAGTTCTTATCTTTTTAGTAGTTGTTTTATTCTTTATAATAAAAGGCAATAACGAGACAGGATATAGTTTAGCATTTGTTGAAAGAGGGGCGATAAGAGAAGAAGTCTCGGTGACTGGAAGAGTTCAATCAGCTGGAAGGGTTGATTTATCTTTTAGAGCTACAGGAAATGTATCAAAAATTATGGTTGAGAACGGAGACGAGGTAAAAGCAGGGCAAGTTTTAGCTAGCCTTGAGAATAATGATCTTTGGTCTCAATTAGAGCAGGCTCAAGCAAGCCTCGATGCAGAGATTGCTCAATTAAATGAATTAAAAAAGGGAACAAGACAGGAAACAATAAATATAAAAGAGTTAGAACTATCAAAAGCTCAGCAGGATTTAAATAATTATTATCAAACTGTTATTAATTCTTTAAATGATGCTTATTCAAAATCTGAAGAAGCGATCAAGATAGATATAAAAGATATTTTTTATGGAGCAGAAGCAGCAAGTGGTTATACATTTACTTTTGATTATTGCGTAACAAATGAGATAGCTTCAGCAGCAGGGTATGCTAGATTAATGTCGGAAAGAGAGCTTATGCAATGGAAAGATGAGCTAATGCTAATAAATTATGATGTTTCTTATGAAGAATTAATTTCAGCGATTCAAAGAGCAAAAAATCATTTAATAGTTTTTAGTGACTTTTTTAATAAATTAAATAATGTTTTATTAGCTGATTGTTCATATAGCAATCCTTATTTAGATATTCATAGAGTTAATGCTAGTCATGGAAAAAATTTAATTATTAGTGCAATTAGTAACATTGATACAATTGAAAATAATATTATTTCTCAAAACCTATTAGTTCAAAGAGTGAAAAATGAATTAGATTTATTATTAGCTGGATCAACGACAGAGCAAATAGCTATTCAAGAATCAAGAGTTAAATCTGCTCGGGCAAATGTGTCAAATTATTATGCTTTGATTGAAAAGACAATTATTCGTGCTCCAAGAGATGGAGTTGTTGTTAAGATGGATATTAGGCAGGGTGAAGTAGTTTCAGCTAATATTCCATTGGTTAGCGTGATGTCCGAGCAAGAAGAATTAGAGATAAAGGCATATATTCCAGAAGTTGATATTTCAAAAATTAAAATTGGGAATGATACTTTAATAGTTTTAGATGCTTTTCCTAGGAAGGAGTTTAAGGGAAAAGTAATAGAAATTGATTTCGCAGAAACTATAATCGATGGAGTTGTTTATTATCAAGTTAAAAGCTCTATTGATCCGGAGGGCTTAGAGGCAAAAGTAGGTATGACAGCTGATTTAACTATAATTATTGATTCAAAAGAAGATGTTTTATTTATTCCCCAAAGGGCGATAATAGAAAAAAATGGAAAAATGTTAGTTAGGGTTCCTAATAATACTGAAGAAGGTTATGAAGAAAGAGAAGTTCAAACAGGTTTAAGAAACCCCGAAGGATATATTGAAATTTTATCAGGATTAGAAGAGGGGGAAGAAATAATTACTTTTATTAGAAAATAAATGTTATTTGAAATAGAAAATCTTAAAAAAATTTATGGTAACAATAGTGTAAAAACCCCTGCTTTACAAGGGGTTTCTTTTAAAATTTCTTCAGGAGAGTTTGTTTCTATTATGGGTCCTTCAGGATCTGGTAAATCGACTTTAATGCATATTATGTGTTTTTTAGATAGACCGACTTATGGACAATGTAAGTTTGAAGATAAAAGTATAGATGATTTTAATGATGATGAATTAGCAAGAGTTAGAAATAAAAAGATGGGTTTTGTTTTTCAGTCATATAATCTTTTATCAAGAACAAATGTTTTTGATAATGTAAAACTTCCTTTAATTTATACAGGTTTTTCTAAAGAAAAAGAAAATGAATTAGTAGAGCAAGCTTTAAAATCTGTTGGTATTTTCCATCGAGCTTTTCACTTTCCTAATCAACTTTCAGGGGGAGAACAACAAAAGACAGCAATAGCTCGAGCAATTGTTAACCATCCTTCAGTAATTTTTGCTGATGAACCTACTGGTAATTTGGATAGTAAATCTGGGCAACAAATAATGGATATTTTCCAAAAGCTGAATGATCAAGGTCATACAATAATTTTAGTAACTCATGAAAAATACACTGCAGAGATGGCAAAAAGAATAATTTCTTTAAAAGATGGAAAAATACTCAGCGATGAATTAGTTAGTTTAAGGCATTATGCTAAAGATGGTTTAATTAAATAAAACTATGAAATTAAGTAATTCTTTTCAAACAGCACTTGTTGGTTTAAAAACAAATAAAACTCGTTCATTTTTAACGATTTTAGGTATTGTAATAGGGATTTCATCAGTTATCTTAATGATGTCTTTAGGTGATGGAGCTCAAGGCTTAATTTTAAAACAAATTATGTCTATGGGTCCAAATAATGTTTATGTTGAACCAGGCTCTTTTGATCTAGAAGGAGCTGATATGACTCAAGCAATGATGGAAGGAATGGATATAAAAACATTAACTTTAGATGACATGGATGCAATAGAAAAAGATCCTTTAGTTGAATCAGTTGCTCCAATGGTTTTAAATGTAGCCAGAGTTGTTTATAAGAACAATGATAAAAAAGTTACTGTTTTTGGTACCAGTCCAGCCTATGCTGAAATAACCGGAGGTAGAACTATATTAGGATCTAATTTTAATGATTTCGACGTTCAGAGTATGGCAAAAGTCGCTGTCTTGGGCTATAAAATAAATGAAGATTTTTTTCAAAATGAAAATCCTATTGGTAAAACAATAAGGATAAAGGATGTAAATTTTAAAGTTATTGGGGTGATGGAGGAGCAGGGAAGTCAAATGTTTTTAAATGTTGATGATTATGTATATATTCCAATAACTACTGTTCAGAAATTCCTATTAGGTATTAACCATATTCAATCTTCAGCTGTGAAAATAGTAAGTCAAGATAAAATTGACGAAGCAATGGAAAGCATCCGTCTGATTTTAAGAGAAAGACATAATATATATAATCCAGAAGGTGATTTATCAAAAGACGATTTTAAAGTAGTTAGTGCTAAAGAAAGTGCTGATATGATGAATATTGTAACTGGTATTTTAACAATGCTTCTATCTTCCGTAGCAGCAATTGCTTTATTGGTTGGTGGAATTGGAATTATGAATATTATGTTAGTTTCAGTAGTTGAAAGAACTAGAGAAATTGGCTTAAGAAAGGCAGTTGGCGCTCGTAAAAAAGATATTCTTTATCAATTTCTAATTGAGGCCATTGTTCTTACTGGTCTTGGTGGAATAATAGGAATTTTGTTAGGTATTGTCTTTGCCTATCTTGCAGCTATTGTTTTAAGTATGGCCTTAGGAACTCAATGGTCATTTGTAGTTTCTTTAAAATCTATAGTTTTAGCTTTTGGAGTAGCTGCAGGTATTGGTATTGTTTTTGGTATTTATCCTGCTCGTAAAGCAGCAGAGTTAAGTCCAATCGAAGCCTTAAGATATGAATAAATTAAATCCCGATTTTTAAAATACCTTCATCAGAGAGATAAAAAATATAATTTATTGAGGGATCGTATATAAAATTATTGTTTTTAACATTACTGGCTAAGGGCCAGATTTTATTTTCTTTAACAAGGAAAATATTCAAACTTTGATCTTTGAGAAATAAAAGATGATCATTATTAAGAAACCAAATGGCAGGGGTATCACTATAAAGTGTTTGTGAAGATTTTATATCCTTTTCTAAATCATAAATTTCAATCTTATTTTTAGAAACTAAAAGAATTTCTTTTTTATCCAAAGAGAAATTTCCGTCAATAATATTTTCTCCAATGATAGAAGGTAAACTTTCAGGGGATTGAAGATAGGAAGCTTTTTGAGAGCCTTCAATAATTAAAAATTCATCATTATCGTTCTTCTTTCTAATTTTAGTATCTTCTAGATTTTCAATTGAAAAACTGTATAAAGAAATTTGATTTTCTTCTTTTGTTTCAAAAGATATTTTAGTAAAAACACCGTTTTCTTTTATAAAATATACATAATTTTCATCTACGAAGAATGGAGAACTTTCTCCTTCATATATTCTTTCTATGTCCCCAGTTAAAAAATTTAAAAGATAGAATGCATCTTCAGTTCTAATAATTAAGTTGCTATCTTCTTGAGAGTAAAAATTGGCCTGAATAATATTGAGAGAGGTTGTTCCTTTCTTAAGTTCAGCATCAGTGAGCGCCTTTTTAAAAGCATCAGTTAAGGAAACACTATTTTGAATTAAGCTTTTAGGTAAAAAAGCGATTCGCCAATTATTATTACCTAAATTAGTTACGAGCTTTTTAGAAGAAAAATTAATATCTAAAGGTAAGGAAGATGTTTCCCAGAAAAGTTCTTTTTCTTGAGTGTTTCGATTAAAAAGATACCATTTAAATTTAGACGATTTATTGATATACACAATACGATTTGAATCAGGTGTTAAATAAAAATAACTAATATCTTCATCAAGAATTACATCTTCTTTTTTGGGATTATTAGGAAAAAGAAAATATTCTCCTAGATCAACGATTTTTCCACTTTCAATATTTATCCCAGTCTCAATAAAAGAATAATCAGGAATAGATAACAATATATTATATTTTCCAGGATTTAGTTTAATATTAAAAGATCCTTGTTTGTCCTGGTAATCTTTATTATTAATTTTTAAGATGGCTTCAGAAGGATAGGCTTTAAGTCTTAAAATTCCTTGAGGGCCAGAATCTTTTTGATAATAAGAGAAAGCAAAAAATACTCCAATTCCTAAGATAATAATTATTAAAAAAACAAGTAGAATTTTCTTCATAATATATTTATTGATTAATATTATTAGTATTATAACTTAATTTTGTTTGAGATTCAAAGAAAAATATTATACAATGTATTAATACAATATGCGCAACAAATTGAATCAACTTCTTATCACTTTTAGTCTATTAATTTTATTTATTGGCTTAATAGCTTTAATAAGCGCTTCAGCTGTAATTGGTGAACAGAGATATGGTGATGTCTATTATTTTGTTAAAAGACAGCTTTTCCAGGGAGTTTTAATTGGGTTAATTGCTGCTTGGGTTTTTTCAAGGATTGATTATCATTTTTGGAAAAAATATGCTTTAGCTATTTTAATTCTTAATATTGCTTTGTTGCTTCTTTGTTTTGTTCCTGCTTTTCAATCTTCTGGGGTTACAGCAAGTCGATCGATTAATATTGGGTTCATAAACTTCCAACCATCAGAACTTTTAAAAATAAGCTATATTCTCTTTTTGGCGACTCTTTTAAGCAGTTTTTCAGTTAAAAAAAGAAAAAAATTAGGTGGTTTTCCTTTTATTTGCTTCTTAATCAGTTTGTTTGTGATTGGTTATATCATTATTCAACAACCAGCAACTGGAAGCTTAGTGGTTCTTGCTCTATCGAGTCTAATGGTTTATTTAACTGCTGGGTTGAGTATTTTTCAATTTTTATTTTTTGGATTGGTAGGAACCTTAGTCTTGGGTTTTATTATTAAAGTAACCCCTTATCGTTGGCAGAGAATTACATCTTTTCTATCTCCCCAACAAGATCCTTTAGGCCAAGGGTATCATATTATTCAATCATTATTAGGTATTGGTTCCGGGGGTTTGCTAGGAATTGGTTTTGGAAGATCTATTCAAAAATTTAATTATCTTCCAGAGAGTCATACTGATGCGATTTTTTCAATTATTGCAGAAGAATTTGGTTTTGTCGGTTCTTTAATAATTATTATTCTTTTTTTGATTTTAATTTCAATTGGTTTTAAAATAGCTAAGAGAGCGCCTGATGAATTTGGTAAGTTCTTAGCGGTTGGATTAATTTGTAATATTGGTTTTCAGGCTTTTATTAATATCGGAGCAATGTGTCAAATTTTTCCTATTACAGGTATTCCTTTGCCTTTTATTAGTTATGGTAGTTCCTCTTTGATTATTAATTTAGTTAGTATCGGGCTTTTAAGTAATATAGCAAAACAAACATGATAATAATCAATAAATAATAATGGATATTTCATTTTTAAAATCAAGATCTTTTAGTAGAACAATTCGTTTGGTTCTTACCGGAGGTGGTTCTGGGGGGCATACTTTTCCTTTAATTGCTGTTGCTAGAGAATTTAAAAAAATAGCTCAAGAGAAAAATTTTCTTTATGAAATTATTTATATTGGACCTAATGACTTTACTTTACCTTACATTTTAAAAGAAGAGGGGATAACAATTAGAAAAATCACTACTGGTAAATTAAATCGTCAAGGTGATTCAAATGGAAGGTTGTCAGGGTTTATTAATTTTTTTGTTAATTTATTTAAAACCTTAGGAGGTATTTTCCAGTCACTTTATTATCTTTTTATTTTGATGCCAGATGCTATTTTTTCAAAAGGAGGCTATGGTGCTTTTCCGGTGATTTTTTGGGGAATTATTTTCTTTATTCCAACTTATACTCATGAAAGTGATGCTGTTCCAGGGTTAGTTAATCATCTTGTTGGGAAGTTTTGTCGAAAAATTTTTATTTCTTTTGATTATACAAAAAAATATTTTCCTTTAAACAAAAGTTTATTAACAGGAAATCCAATAAGGTTAGATTTATTCTCAGGGGAAGGGGAGAGTTATAATTCTCAAAATATTAAAGAATTATTAAAATTAAGTTCAGACAGGCCAGTGATCACAGTTATTGGAGGATCTCAAGGGTCTAGTCATATTAATGATTTTATTTTAGATATTTTGCCAAGAGTTATTAATAAAGCAGAGATTATTCATCAAACCGGAAAAGATAATTATCAAAAGGTTGTTAGGGAGGCTACTGTTGTTTTTCAAGAAATTATTAGGGATAAAGAATTCGAAAAATATTATCACCCAGTTCCTTTTTTTGAAGAAACTAAAACACCAAATATTTCTTCCTTAAAAGATATTTATTTAGTTAGTGATTTAATTATTGCTCGAGCAGGTAGTGGTTTAATTTTTGAAATTGCTGCTTCTAAAAAACCTTCTATTCTTATTCCTTTGCCTTGGGCGAGCCGAGGTCATCAAAAGAGAAATGCTTATGAATATGCAAGAAATGGGGCAGCGATAGTAGTTGAAGAAAATAATTTAAAAACTAATATTTTTTCAGATCTTATTCTTCAGGTACTTTTTGATGAAAAAAAGAAAAAAGCAATGAGTTCAGCAGCTTTTCAATTTGCTAAACTTAATGCTGCTCAAGATATTGCTAAAGAAATAGTTAATCAATTATAACTTTCCTAAGTCTTTGTTTCGTGGTATAGTATAATATATAAATATCATGAATGATCCTAAAACACCACAATCATTATTTGGACCTCGAGTTCGCTTAGCACCAAGCCCTACAGGTTGGTTTCATGTTGGTAATGCTCGAACAGGTCTTTTTAACTATTTATTTGCTCGTAAAACAGGGGGAACATTTGTTTTAAGGGTAGAGGATACAGATAAAGAAAGATCAAAAAAAGAGTATGAAGAAAATATGTTAGAAGGATTAAAATGGCTTGGGGTTGAATGGGATGAAGGCCCAGAGAAAGATGGTTCTTTTGGTCCTTATCATCAAAGTGACAGGATAGAAATTTATAAAGAATATCTCAGCCAGCTTTTAGAAGAAGGCAAGGCATATTATTGTTTTTGTACCCCAGAAGAATTAGAAGCACAACGTGAAGACATGATTGCTCGGGGAATGCCACCAAAATATTCAGGAAAATGCCGTGATTTACCAGAAAATACAGTAAAAGAATATTTAGCTCAAGGAAAGCCATCAGTTATTAGGCTTAAAATGCCTAAAAAAGTGATAAAATTTAATGATATTATTAGAGGTGAAGTTGAATTTAATTTAGATCTTATTGGGGACACAGTAATAGCAAAAAGCTTAGATGAACCTTTATATAATTTTGCTGTGGTAATTGATGATTATTTAATGAAAATAACGCATGTAATTCGTGGAGAAGACCATATTTCTAATACCCCTAAGCAAATAGTCATTCAGGAGCTATTAGGCCTTCCTACGCCTAATTATGCGCATTTACCGATGATTCTAGGGCCAGATAGGTCTAAATTAAGTAGTAGGCACGGAGCGATGGGTCTAAATGAGTACAAAAAGATGGGATATTTGCCAGAAGCAATGAATAATTTTTTAGCATTTTTAGGATGGCATCCATTAGGTGATAAAGAGATTTTTAATTTAGAAGAACTTATTGATAAATTTGATTTAAATCGTGTTCAAAAAGGAGGAGCTATTTTTGAGATTAAAAGACTAGATTGGTTTAATGCTCAACATTTAAAAACACTATCAGTAGATCAATTATTTGATAAAATAGGGGAGTATATTAAAACTTTCTCAAAAACTCCTAAAATATTAGATAATTATTCTCCGGAATATATTAAAAAAGTAATTGAATTGGAAACACCTAGACTTACTAAACTAAGTGATTTTCTTGAGTTTTCAGAATTTTTCTTTCAAGAAAACATTGATTATCCTAAAGAATATTTAAAATGGAAAACAATGGAGGAGATAGAAATACCAACTTCATTAAAAGATTGCTTAGCTGTTTTAGAAAAAATTCCTGAGAAAGAATTTAATAAAGCAAAGATTGAAACAAGCTTTTATAATTTTATATCTGAGAGTTATCTTTATAAAAAAGATAAAGGAAGATTGCTTTGGCCCTTAAGGGTTGCTTTATCTGGTAAAAAAGCTTCACCTGGTCCTTTTGAAATAGCAGAGATTTTAGGAAAAGAAGAAAGTATTAAAAGAGTTAATTTTGCTTTAAGTAAATTAAATTCTTAATGGATAATTTTGATCAATTATCACAATTTATTTTAAAAATTTTGGAAGATATAAGCTATTTTGTTAATGAAACTCTTATTGCAGGTTTCATATCAAAGATTATATTTCATGTAACAGCTTTTTTAAAATTAATGGTTGAATTTATAATTATTGGGCTAGAAACATTAATAAGGATTTTAAAGTTTCTTATAAGCTAAGTAATAAAGTTAACCTAGTTTTTGGGGAGAAGTATTGACAACGCATTTTAATGCGTTAAAATAAAGTATATTATAGTTCGCATAATTTAAGTTAAGAGTCTCTTATCATCATGGAAAAAAGCAATAGATCAATCCCCTCCTATTTAAACGATTTTTTGGATTGGTTAGAAATTCAAAAAGGATTATCTTCAAAATCTCAAGAAAACTACGCTAGGTTTTTAAAGAGGTTTTTAGATTGGCTAGAAAAGAATAAATTAAGTAATCTAAAACCTCATGAATTGTCCTCTGATCATGTTTGGAATTATAGAGTTTTTTTATCTCGCCAATGTGTTAATCATTCTGGTCAACCTTTGAAGAAAACTACACAGAATTATTATTTAATCGCCTTAAGGTCCCTTTTGAATTATTTCGCTGATAAGGATATTTTATCTTTACCAACAGAGAAAATACAATTAGCTAGAGATAAAGGTGATAAACAGGTTCGCTTTTTAGTGTTAGAACAATTAGAAAAATTATTTAAAGCACCTGATGTTTCAAAAATACAAGGATTGCGCGATAGAGCTATCTTAGAAATACTTTTTTCTACTGGAATGCGTATCTCAGAGCTCACGGCTCTTGATCGTAATCAAATTAAAATTAAACCAAATAGCAAAGAGGAACTAGAATTAAGCATTATTGGTAAAGGAAATAGAATGAGAACGGTATATTTTTCAGAAAGAGCTCTCCATTGGTTAAGTAAGTATTTAGAAACTCGAAAAGATGATGACAAGGCTCTGTTCATAAACTATCGGAGTAAGAAAAATGCATCCAGAAGATTAACTAATCGTTCTATTGAAAAATCAATGAAGAAATATGTTGTGATGGCTGGATTACCTTTAAATACTACTCCCCATGTTATGAGGCATTCTTTTAGCACTGATCTTCTAGCTCAAGGAGTAGATATAAGAATTCTTCAAGAGTTTTTGGGTCATAAAAACATTGCTGCTACTCAAATTTATGCTCATGTTACTAACAAAAAACTCCGGGAAATTCATCAAAAATTTCATGGAGGAGGAAGATAAAATTTTATAATAAAAAACCGGTTAGGAATAATCCTCACCGGTAATGATAATGAATTATAATTTTATAATTATTAATCCTGGGAGCAAGAAAAGAAAGGTTATGGCCAAGGCTATTATTGGGCTCATTTTTTCAGTGTTAGCAATATTTTCCCATACTATATTTAGAAAACATGTGAATAAAATTCCCATAATTACAAGAGATATACCAATGGAAATCATTTTTTAACCCCTCCTTCTAAAATTTTGCGGCAGAAGTCAATCTCCTGCCGCTATATATTTACTCATTATATCCTTTGTTGTCAATTGATTTTTTTCTTTTCTTTATATAAATTTCACAATCTTTAAAAGAACAGTTTTTTTCTTGTATATTTTCTACCGGATTTTTTTTAGCAAATTTCTTCCACCATTTTCTAAAATCTTTTTTCATTTCTTGTATCAGTTTTAAACTTTCTTTATTACGAGAATAGCAAACATGAATATTGATTTCTCCGGTTTTTAAATCAAACCATCCGTTGAATGTTCCTTTCAATCTATCTTACCTCCTTTTTCTTCTTTCTAAATATTTTTCCATTTAATACAATTTCTCCAAATCCTACAAGATTATTATCTTTAGTTAAATTAATCCCTTTTTCTTTGTTGTAAACTTTTAAAGCTTCTTGTATTGCCTCGCTCAAAGAGAATTTTTTATTTTTTGATAGCCAGATTCTATATGGTTTTTCTTTTCCATCAGTTATATCTACATAGCTTCCTTTTTTTGGACTAAAGAAATTTAGTTGTTGCATCACCTACCTCCTTTTTCATAATTTAAACTGAATGTAGTGATCTTCTACAAATCCTTTTTTCTTGTTATAATCTTTGGCTATATTCCTTTTTGCTTGGTTTTCTGAATACGCCCATCTTCCAGTTTTAATTTCATTACCATCATCTTCTACTATTGTTACAAGAAAATATTTCTTTTTTTTCTTATCCTTTTTATTTCTTTTAATCTTAGGTATTCTTTCAAACAATTCCATCTGATAATTCATTCTTAATCCCCCTTTCTTTATTTTTTATTCGGTTTTCAAGTTACAAATATCCTTATTATATCAATAATTATAATAACTGTCAATATAGAAAATATATTAAATACATGATAAAATGAAACATATTTTTGTTAATTATTTATGAGAATAAGTTATTCCAGTTTAGAAAATTTTAAACAGTGTCCTCTAAAATATAAATTTTCACAAATAGATAAAATAAAAGAGCCTAAAAGTAAGGAGGCTGTTTTTGGTACCTATATTCATAAAGTTTTAAAATGGTTTTATCAGAAAGACCCTTACTTCCCTACTCTGGATGCCTTGCTTGATTATTATAAAGAACATTGGCCTAAAAAATCTGAAGGATTTGAATGGCAAGATTCTGAAGAAGAACATTCTTATTTCAAAGAAGGAATGAGAATTTTAGAAGAATATTATAAAGCAAATATTCCTCACCAAACCTCAATTCTTGATTTAGAAACTAGATTTGAAGTTACTATTGACGAGAATCCTGGCAAGCAAAATGGTAAACATATTTTGACTGGAATTATTGATAGAATAGATAAATTACCAGACGGAACAATTGAAATTATAGATTATAAAACAGGTAAACGTGTTGCTTCTCAAAGAAGCGTTGATTCGAATGATCAATTATCTTTTTATGCTATTGGATTAAAAAGTCGTTGGCCTAGAACTAAGATAGACAAATTAACTCTTAGCTTGTATTTTCTTAAATTCAATGAAAAGATTAAAACTCAAAGAACAGAACAGGATCTAGAAGAAAGTAAAGAAAAAGTTATTCAATTAATTCATAAGATAGAAAAAAGTAATTTTGAGCCTCGGTCCTCAGCCCTATGCGGTTGGTGTGGTTATCGTAATATTTGCCCAATTTGGAGGCATCTTTATGAAGGTCAATCAAAAAGTGATGTTAATGAACTTGATATTAAACAAAAGATTGATAAATATTTTGAGCTTAAAGACAAAAGAGAAGGGATAGAAAAAGAATTAGAAAGTTTAAGAAATTTAATTGATGTTTATTGCAATCAAAGAGGTTTAAAACGTGTTTTTGGAGAAAATGGATATTTTTGTAGAACCACAAAAAATAAAGTTTCATATAACATTAAAAAACTTAAGGAAGTTTTAGAGCCTTTGGATAAATGGGAAAGAATATTAGCAATTGATCCTAAAAAACTTGATAGAGTTCTTAAAGAGATTCCTCAAGAATTAAGAGATAAAATAAAAGAGGCAGAAAAGATAGAACAAGAATATAAATATCTTTCTTCAAATAATGTTAGTAAAAAAGAAGTGGAAGAAGAGTTAGAATAAGATTAGTCACATTTAGTGTTATAGATATATCCCTTGTCTTCTGCTTCCTCTTTTGTTTTAAAATATATCTTGTTTTCTTCTTTTAAGTTTTTTGCTAGACTGCAATCTATTGGATAATAATATTTTCCTCTTGAACTAGCTACATAAGAGAATTCTTTTAAAGATTCATTTTTAGCTTCTACTTCAGCTAGGCTTTCCTCTAAATTGAGTATTAGTTCTTTTTCTATAATCATTGGAGGCCGAGATAGAATATTAGCGCCAATGATAATTCCTGAGGAAAAAGCTAAACTAGTAATTAAAAAAGCAAAACTGTAAAGCCAGAAATGCTTTTTGACAAAAGAGATAATCTTTGTTAAAATTTTTAAACAGTGGGGCATATTTTTTAGAATATTAAATTTAAATTATTGTATAATTAATTTTTAAACATGGCACATACTAAATCAGGAGGTTCAACAAAATTAGGTAGAGACTCTAAGGCAAAAAGGCTAGGAGTCAAAAGAGCTGATGGGCAGAAAGTAGAAATCGGTAATGTTTTAATTAGACAAAGAGGAACTAAATGGCATCCTGGAAAGAACACAGATATTGGTAGAGATGATACTATTTTTTCTCTTAAAGATGGAGTTGTAAAGTTTTCTGTTAAAAGAAAAAAAGATTTTACTGGCAAAGTGAAAAAAGTAAGTTTAGTTAATGTTATTCCTGAAGGAAAAGAAAAGAAATAATTTTATTCAGCAGCTTTAACTTTAATTTTTAAAGATGTTTTAACTTCTTTATCTAAAATAACTGGTATTTCATAATCCCCTTCTTTCTTGATGGGGGTTTTTAATTCAATCTGACTTTCTTTCAAATTGATATCTTTGTTTTTTAATTCTTCAATGATTCTTTTACTATTTACTGAATCATAAGCTTCCTTACCTTTTTTTGAGAATTTAAGAGAAATTTCTAGAGTCATTGCTTGTAAACCATCAGCTAATTTTAAAGCTTCTTCTTTTCTATTTTTTTCTTCAATTGTTTTTTGTTCTTTTTGTTGAGAAACTTTTTCTATAATTTTAGCATCAGCTCTTCTAGCTATTTTATTAGGTAAAAGATAATTTAAAGCATAACCATCAGAAACTTCTTTTATCTCTCCTTGTTTTCCTAAGTGTGAGACTTCTTTTAAAAGATATATTTTCATTTTTTTATTTTTTTAATTCTGCAATAGCAGTTAATAATTGTTTGTCTTTTTCTAGATCTATTTTAGAATAAGTACCAAAATCTTCTTCATTCTCTATTTCAATATCAGGTTCTAGTCCACTGCCTTGAATGATTGTTCCCTTAGGTGTTAGCCAACGAGAAATAGTTAATTTTACACTATTATTATCTTTTAAAGTAATCAATTCTTGAACAGAACCTTTACCAAAACTTTTGGTACCAATTAATTTTACCCCTCGATTATCTCTTAAAGCACCAGCTAGTATTTCTGAAGCAGAGGCAGTGCCTTCATTTATTAGAACAACTGTGGGAATATCCTTTAGTAAGGATTGCCCAAGGCTAACACGAAAAGATTTAATTTCTCCATTACCAAAATCTTCTTTAAGAATAATATCCCCATTTGATAAGAACCAGCCACTAATATCAACAACTGCGTCTAAATATCCACCAGGGTTATTGCGAAGGTCAATAATGAGGCCTTTTGGTTTAGCAAAGGAAATTTCTAAAGCAGTTTGATAAAAATCCATTGTAAGTGGTTGATTAAAATTATAAATTTTAAGATAGGCAATATCTCCTTCTATCGTTTCCCAGGAAGTTGAAGGAATTGTAATTTTATCTCTAGTTAGCTCTATTTTTTTTGCTTCATTCCATGCAGAACGATAAACAGTTAATGTAACCTTTGTTCCTAGTTTTCCTCTGATTAATTGAGCTGCTTCTGTCGTTGATAAATCCACTGTATCGGTTTCTTCGATAGCTAATATTATATCATTTGGTTTTATACCTGCCTCTTCAGCTGGAGTACCAGGAAGAGGAGCAATAACTACTATGTATCCATCTTGTTTTCCAATTTCCATGCCGACACCAAAAAATTCTCCTGATAATTCTTCAGAAAGTTCTTTTGTTTGTTTAGCTGTTAGAAAATCAGAATAAGGATCTTCTAAAGATTCTATTAATCCCCTAGTTGCTCCTAAGATTATTTTTTCAGGATCTAAGTTTTGTCTGTCAACATATTTTTCTAAAACAACTTTCCAAGTGTCCCAAAAAATGCTCATATCAGATTCAGGAACTTCTTGAGGTATTTCTTTGTTAATTAAATTTTCAAATGGAGAAGGTAAATTAGCTTGCCACCCCCAGCTTGATCCATGAATAAAGCCTAAAAACCAAATAGCGGTAAATAAAAATAAAACTAAGAGTGCGAGAAGGAAATTTTTTAAGTTTTTCTTCATAAAAATATATTTTAAATCTTTTTTCTTTTAACAAAATTAATAAATTTAGAAGGTAAATTTGATATTTTACCTGGACCAGCAAAAAGAACAATATCTCCTTTTTTCAAAAGCTTAATAAGTTTTTGAAATAATTCAGATTGGTTTTCAATAAGATGTACTTTACTTTTATTTAATGATTTGCTCTTTAATATTTCCTGAAATATTTTTTTACTTTCCACCCCTTTTATAGGTTTTTCATTAGAAGGGTCTATGGGTAACAAGAATAAGATATCACAATTCTTTACTGCTGGAGCATATTCTTTGTAAAGAAAAGAAATTCGAGAATAACGATGTGGTTCTAAAATTAAAATAATTCTTCTTTTAGGAAAGACTTGGTGAGTCATTCCTAGAACACTTTTTATTTCAGTAGGATGGTGGGCATAATCATCAATTACAGCTATATTTTTATTATAAAGGACAGAAAATCTTCTTTTTATTCCAGAAAAGCTTTTTAAGTGTTTCAAACAATCTTTAAAAAGAATACCAATAACTTGAGAAACACAGATTGTACCTAGGGCATTATAAATATTTTCTTTTCCTGGAATAGAAAGATTTAATTTATCTTCAAATTTGTTTTGAAAAAATATATCAGCAAAAGTATTTTTTCCTTGATAATAAATATTTCTTGCAACAAGATCAGCTTTTTTATTAATACCGAAACTTAAGATATTCTTCTTACTCTTTTTACCTAAATTTCTTAAAAAATTGTCATCATTATTAACAATAAATCCAAAGTAGCTTTTTTCAGAAAACTTTTGAAAAGCTTGTTTTAGAAGAGAAATTTTCCCTTGATATGGACCTTTAATTGATAAATGGTCATTATCAACGTTATTGATTAAAGATAAGAAAGAAGGAGTTTTAAGAAAAGATTTGTCGTGCTCATCGGTTTCTATAACAGCATATTCCCCTTTTCCCCAAGAACTTCCAAAAGGATATGTTTTATTCTTAGCTCCTAAATAAACCGTTGGTTCTAAACCTGATTTTTCAAGAAGATGAGCAATCATTGCTGTGGTGGTACTCTTTCCATGGGTTCCGGCAATACTAATTATCTTTTTTTCAGCTAAAAGTTTTATTAAATAGTCAAAACGATTAAATACAGGGATATTTTCTTTTTTTGCTTGTAAAAGTTCAATATTATCTTTTGGAATTGCTGAAGAATAAATGACAGCTTTTTGGTTTTTTAAATTATTTGCTTGATGATTAAGATATATCTTAATTCCTTTTTTCTCTAATGACTTTCTAACAGCAAAATCATTTTTATCAGAGCCAGATACAGAATATCCTTTTTCTAAAAGAAGGTTGGCGAGAGATGTCATTCCTGATCCGCCAATACCAATTAAATGAATCTTCTCTTTTTTAGTAGTCATTTAAATCATTATATAGTTTTTAAGCCCTTGTTGTCAATTGGAAAATATATGTAAAATGATATAAAATAGGTATATGAAGCATCAACATCGAATATTTATTGCCTCACATTTACCTGATAATTTAAAGCATTTTCTAATAGATTATCAAGAAAGAAAATTAAATGATTCTTGTTTTCGAATAGTCTCTGATCAAGCTTTACACCTAACATTAATTTTTATTGGTGATGTTTTTGATAATGATTTATCAAAAGTTATTCAAGCTTGTCAATCTTCAACGGATTCAGCCTTTCCAATCACAGTTCAGTTAGACAAGATTACTTATGGACCTAGTCCCCAATTTCCTCGTCTTGTTTGGGTAGAAGGCAAGTCTTCTCAAGAATTAAGTAATTTTCACGAGAATTTAAAAAGAAAACTTATAGATAATGGAGTAAATTTTAAAATAGAAAATCATTTATTTAGGCCTCACATTACTTTGGCTAGAATAAATAAAGAGTGCAATCAAGGATTGTCTTTATTAGAAATTGAAGAAAAAACAGATAAGTTTTTTAAAATTGGAGCTATCTCGATTATTGAAAGTGAACTAACTTCTCAAGGTCCAAAATATACAACCTTAAATACTTTTGAATTTTAATACTACATGTTTATTCTTGATGTTGTTCCTCTAACCAATATTCCTATTGGTCAACCACAAATTTTTTCTTATTTCTCTAAAGACAAGCTTGAAAGAGGAATTTTAGTTGAAGTTTCTTTAAATAAAAGAAAAATTACAGCAGTTGTTTTAAAATCTGATAATGTTTCTTTAAGAAAAGCTTTTTTAAAAACAGCGCATTTTTCTTTAAAACCAATAGATAAGATATTATCATCAAAACCCATTGTTCCCCCATTGTTTTTTATCTTAGCAGATTTTATTTCTCGTTATTATTTTTCTCCTATTTCTTTATCTTTAAAAACTATTTTACCTCCAAGAATTAAATCTTTAATAAAATATACAGAAAATTTATCATTAAGTGATTTTCCAGAATATTTTAAAATCTCAGCCCCTATTGAATTAAAAAACTTTCAAACAAAACAAAAGAGTTTTAACTTTTCTAATGATTTCAATTTACTTTTAAAAGAAATAAAGAATTGCTTAATAAAAAAACAACAAGTATTAATTTTAGTTCCTACTGTTTTACATCAGGAATATTATTATTCTCGTCTATTGAGAGAGATTGAAGAACCTATTTTAATTGCCTCAACTGATTTAAAAGTTAAAGAGTTTAATGCTTTATGGCAAAAAGTTAATTCTAAAGAATCTCTGGTTGTTTTAGGGAGACGTTCATCTCTTTTTTTGCCTTGGCAAGATTTAGGCTTAATTATTGCAATTGATGGTAATAATTCTTCATATAAGTCATGGGATCAAAAGCCTTATTATAACTCTATTACCCTAGCTAATTATTTATCTTTTTACTATAATGCCGATATCACCTGTTATCAAAATTATTAATCCAAAAGAGAAAAAGGAGAAAAAGAGACCTTTTCAAGCAATGTCTCCAGAATCTCTTGATGAGTTACAAGATACTTTAAAAGAAGGGAAAAAGGCTGCTATTTTTATAAATCGAAGAGGGCTAGCAACAAGTGTTATTTGCCAGGATTGTGGGTTTGTACCAAAGTGTCCTTATTGTGATATTCCCCTAGGGTTTCATTTGCCAGCTAAGCTAGTTTGCCATCATTGTGGCTATCAAATACCAATGCCTAACACTTGTCCTTCTTGTCATGGATATAGATTAAAACCTTTAGGAATAGGTATGGAAAGGATTAGTGAGGAAATTAAAAAATTTATTAATCCCCTGCCTCAGCTTAATTTGATAGAAGGGGAAATGCCTGATAATGAAGAATTAAAAATTTTTGATAAGTTTAATAAAGGTGAAATAAAAATTTTAATTGGTACTGAAGCATTATTAAGGCCTCAATTAGAACAAGCTGATTTAGTAATTGTTGCTTCTATTGATCCCCTGCTTTTCCTACCAGATTATAATAGTGAAGAAAAAATCTTTTTTTATCTTTTAAGGTTAAGAAGAATAGCAAAAGAGAAATTAATTATTCAAACATTAATTCCTGAAAATAAAGTATTTCAATATTTGATTAAGCATCAGGAAAAGAAATTTTTTGAAGAAGAATTAAAATGGCGCAAAAGTTATCTCTGGCCACCTTTTGTTCAATTAATTAAGCTGACTTTTTCTCATTCAGATGAAAATAAAGGAAATGAAATGGCAACAATTATGAGAAGTAAACTTGATGAAACAATTTCAAAAATTGTACCTCAGGACTTACAAAAAAACTTTAATATTTTAGGTCCAGCCCCTGCTTTTACTTTTAAAGAGAAAGGAGTGTATAAATGGAATATATTAATAAAATATAAATATTTTGAAAGCAAAATTCAAAAAAATATTGATCCTTTGCTAGGTCTCAATCTTCTCTCTCCTTTACCAACTAAAAATGAACTTAATTTAAGAAACAAAGTTCTAAAATCAATTTCTTTTAGAAACAACTGGAGGATTGATATAGACCCCAAAGATACGTTATAATAAAAAATATGGAATTAGTTATTGGAAAAGACAATCAAACTTTACGTCAAAAAAGCCTTCCTGTTAAAAAGATGGATGCTGACCTTCATGCTCTTATAAGCCAAATGCAGAAAACAATGAAAGAGAATGATGGAATTGGACTAGCAGCTATTCAAATAGGAGTTCCTTTAAGAGTTATTGTTTGCGAAGTTAATGATAAAATGTACTCACTTATTAATCCTGAAATAGTAAAATTATCATCAGAAACTTCAACCTTTGAAGAAGGATGCTTAAGTCTGCCTGGTATTTATGGAGAAGTAGAAAGACCAGAGAAAGTAACAGTTAAGGCAACTAATTTGGACGGTAAAAAGGTTAAAATTAAAGCCTTTGACTTATTGGCAAGAGTGGTCCAGCATGAAATAGATCATCTTGATGGTATTCTTTTTATTGATAAAGCGTCTAATATTAGAGAAGATAAAAGACAAACAACAGCTTTATAATATGCATTTTATATTCTTTGGTTCTTCAGAATTTGCAGAAATAACCCTTAAAAAGCTTTTAAAGGCCCAAATGAAGCCTTTTTTAGTGGTTACTAATCCTCCTAAGCAAAAAGGAAGAAAACACGTTCTTGCCCCTACTCCTGTGCATCTCTTAGCTCAGGAGAATAATATACCTATACTTACCCCTGAAAAATTAGATGATCAAGCTTTTATTAATGAATTTGAGAAATTAAAGCCAGAATTAGTAATTCTAACTGCTTATGGTAAAATTATCCCCTCTAGATTGTTAGATATTCCAACTAAAGGATTTATTAATCTTCATCCTTCGCTTCTTCCTCAGTGGAGAGGAGCTACACCAATTCAATCAGCTATTTTAAATGGGGATAAAGAGACTGGTGTTTCATTGATTTTGATGGATGAACAAGTTGATCATGGACCAATAATACAAAGTGCAAAATACGAAATTCAGAATGAAAAATTAAATTATGAAGAGTTATCAACAGAATTAGCTGTGCTAGGAGCTGAATTAATAATCAAAACAGTTCCACAATATTTGAGAGAAGAAATATTTCCTATTCCTCAAGATCATTCTCTAGCTACTTATTGTCAGAAAATATTACCTAAAGACGAAAAGATTCAATGGAATGAAACATGTATTAAAATTGATAGAAAAGTACGAGCTTTAAATCCTCAACCAGGTGTTTTTACTAAGACTATTAATTCTCAAGGTAATGAATTAATATTAAAGATAATAAAAGGTTATCCAGGGAATAGAGAGTGTTCAGAAAAAATTCCAGGCACGGTTTTTAATTTCAATGATAAACTAGCTGTTAAATGCGGTGAAGGATTTTATGTGATTGAACAAATAAAACCAGCTGGGAAGCAAACAATGTCTAGTGAGAATTTTCTTAGAGGTAATGGTTGGATTCTTAATCAAGTTTTAAATAATAGTTTATAATGTTTTCATCAAAAAAATCTTTCATTTTAATAGTTTTAGCTGTTTTCTTTATTACTGCTACCGGAATTGCTATTAGTTTAGAATTTAAAACAAGCAATCAATTAACCTCTTCTTTAATTCAATTTGAATCAGAAACCATTAAAGATTCTTCTTGCATAGATGCTGATTTAGATGATCTAAATCTTGATATTCCTCAGCATATTAATCTAACTGATTTTTATAAAAGTTTTGGGCAAAGACTTTTAGGAAATGAAAATCTGGAAATAATTAGTCGAGAACAATGGGGAGCTGACAATCAATATGCTAGTTTAGATTTTATAAAAGATTTTTGTGAAAATAATTTTTGTTATCCAGGAGGATATAACCCTGAAGATAATTTTTCTAAACAGGAATATTGGAATTCTAAGGAGTTAGCTTTAAATTACAGACAAAATTTTCAATTAATTGATAGTTTTTTCCGTCAATCATTAGAGAAAGAAAATGGTCTTCGTTATTATTATTTACCAATAGAAGAAATTATCATTCATCATACTGCTGGTAATTTTACCTTTAATTTTGAAGAGTCAAAGGAAGAGTTGCGTAGAATTTATTTAATGCAGGCTGTACAAAGAAAATGGCAAGATATTGGCTATCATTATTTAATTGATGGAGCTGGACGCATTTATGAAGGTAATTTAGGTGGTAAATATGCAGTTGGCGTCCATTCATATGGTCATAATAATGCTACAATTTCAATCTCTTTAATGGGTGATTTTAGGCCTGGGCATGATGAATTAAATACTTCAATGCAAAAATCTTTGATTAATTTAATTAAATACTTAGTCACTGAATACAATTTTGATTTATCTCAAAAAGAATTTTATTTACGTAAACCTAATTTAGCTGGCCGAGAATGGACAGAAAACTTTATTAAAGGTCATCAGGAAATAGATATAAAAGAAAAGCCTACTGAATGTCCTGGAGTAAGCCCTGATTTTTTAAGAAACCTTATTTATCCTTATATATTGGAAGATAAAGCTTTAGTTACTCTTTAAAATTATTCACTTTGTATTCATAAATATCTAGATCCATTTTCTTCCATTCATCTTTAGCTAAACCTGCTTTTATACATAGATGAGAAAGGAAATCTTCAGCAGTTGTTAATTCTTTCCATACTTGAGGTAAAAAAGTAGCTTGAAAAGCTTCTTTTTTTATTAAAATACCCGGATGATTTTTATTTAAATAATCTAAGAGATCTTTAGGATTTTGAAATTCAGGTGTTTCTTTCATTGGTTCAATAACAGAGATTTCTATCTTTACATTATTTAATTCATCTTCTGTTAGAGGTTCAAATCGAGGATCAAACAAAGCACTGGCTAAACTATTTTCAATAACTCCTTGAAATATTGGTTGATCACCTTTTAAGTTTCCTATGCACCCTCTAAGTTCTTCGTTTTTAAATAGAGAAACAAAAACTCCCTTTATTTCAGTTAAAGAAGTTGGTAAATCATCACTTTCTATTTGAAGAATTTCTTTATCTTGAAAATGTTTTTCAAGAGTTCTTCTAGCTAATTGTAAAAGATATTTTTGATCTTCTCTATTCATAAAACATAATACTAGCATATCCTACTACTTGGTTTTCATCTTGGTCGTTTTTTTGAGGTAAGCAAATACCGCCAACTGTTTCCCCGGAATTCATAGCACATAAAAGTTTAGAATTCCATTTTTTTCTTTTAGCAATTTCTAATAAAATTTCTATAGGTTTCTTGCCACAAGCATTGCCATATTCATTAAATTGTTCAATATCATTTTTTAAAATAGAATCAATAGTAGCCTTATCTGCTATTTTTGCTTGAGAGTACGGCATATAATGGCTTAAATCAGAGCTAACTATTAATAAAGTTTTTTTATTAATAATTGGCATCAAGATATCAGCTGCAATACTAGTATCAATCTCCCCTATTAATAATGGGAATAATTCAAAATTACTCAAAGTCATCTGTAAAAATGGTAATTGAACTTCTAGGCAATGTTCTGGTCGATGGAATTCAATCGATTCAACAATATTCTTTTCCTCTTTTATTTTTGCAAATTTATCTTTTGCTATTATCTTAACTTTTCCTAAAGGAGTCTTCCAGAAACTTTCAGGAGTAGCTGCTAATCCTTTAAAAGAAAAATGATGGCTAGGTCCTAAAAGAATAACTCTATTAAAAGTATCGGGCTTAATTGTTTTGTATCCATAAGCAGCAATTTGTCCAGAATATATATATCCAGCATGAGGAAGGATTAAAGATCTTAAATTCTTTTGTTTTTCTTTGGTAGTAACTTTACTCAAAAGCCCCTGGATTGTTTTTTTAAGTTCTTCTGGATCCTCAGGATAAAAAGTCCCTGCAACAGATGAAGGACGAATTAATAAATTATTGGTATTTTTTCTTTGCATTGAAAACATTGGTTGTTATTAATAAGTAAATTATTTATTACCTTAGTTCCCTGTCTGGTAATTAATTTGGTATTACATTTGGGGCAATAAGTGCTTTCATAATTAGCATCAGGAATATTTCCGGTGTAAACGTATCTTAATCCAGTTTCTTTACCGGTTTGATAAGCTCTAATTAAGGATTCTTTAGGAGTTGGAGGAATATCTTTCATTTTATAAGCTGGATAAAATGCGGAAATATGCCAGGGTAAATCAGGGGAAATGCTTTTTAAAAATCCAGCTATTTGTTTTAATTCTTGATTAGAATCATTTTTTCCTGGAATTATTAAAGAAGTAACTTCAATCCAGATCCCCTTTTTCCAAATCTTCTTAATATTTTCTTTTACTGGTTCTATGTGAGCCTTACAAATTTTCTGATAAAAATTATCAGAAAAACTCTTTAAATCTATATTAATTGCATCTAAATACGGACTAATTAATTCAAGTGTTTTATTACTCATAAAACCATTAGAGACCCAAACATTCTTAATCCCCTTTTCTTTAGCTAGTTTCATTATATCATAAGCATACTCGGTCCAAATAGTAGGTTCATTATATGTATAGGCAATCATTGGAATATTAGAATCCAGGCAATGTTCTACTATCGCTTCAGGTGGCCAGCTTTCATGTTGCATTTCGTAGCCAGTCTCTTTTATCTTATCTATGGTTTTTGGTAATTGAGAAATTTCCCAATTTTGACAAAAATCACAGCCAAAATTACAGCCAATAGTTCCTAGAGAAAAAGCTTTCTGACCAGGCAAAAAATGAAAAAGAGGCTTTTTTTCAATCGGTTCTACATTGACACTAATTGGTTTACCATAAACTAATAAATAAAGTTCTCCTCCTTTGTTCTGACGAACACCGCAAAGACCAACTTGTCCATCATTAATTAAGCATTGATGGGCACAAGCTAAGCAACGCACTTTATTATTTCCTAGTTTTTCATAGAGTGTTGCTTTTTTCATATTATCCTTATTATACCAAAACTCTCAAAATATGGTACCTTGATTGATCCACAATAATATGGTATTATTATAACAATATATAAAGTATCTTGAAAATTTTATTTTAGGAGGTATGAATAATGAATATTTTAACTAAAATTTTTACGCAACCTACAGAACGTAAAGCATTTTTTTATAGAATTTCCCTATTTCCAGAAACCCTAGAAAAGCTTCAAAAAATCAAAGAAACATTAGAAGATCAAACAAATCATAATGATAATAGAAAACAAGAAGCAGAAATATTTAGAAAAGTCATTGGTATTGCATATCATGATATGATGCAGAGTGTACAGAATAGTAAAAAAACAAAAAAATATATAAAATTCATAACGACAAAAAATAAAGGTAAAAAAAAGAAAGTAGTAAAAGAGTATTATTTAAAAAGGGCAATTGTTTAATTGCCCTTTTTTGTTTTTCTAGCTTTAGTCTTTTTAATTTTATTTATCTTTCTAATTTTAAATAAAGCTGGTGTTCGATATGCTGTTTTATGAGGATTAAATTTTCTTGCCCAATTTTTCATTAATTTTTGATTTTAGGATTCCAATAAGCCCTGATTATTTTTCTTGTTTTTCCACAATTTAAATAATGATGGATTACTGGGAAATTATTATAAGCCCAGGTACTAATAGCCTTTTCTTCACCAAGATAAAATCCAACATGATAATGTTCCTCAGTATTTTTTTTATTAGAAGATGATTGTTTTTCCCAGACCAAAACACTGCCTTTTGGCATTTTATTTGAAATTGGGGTTCTTTTCCAACCTGATTCTTTTAAATCTTTTTCTGTGCCCTGTACAGTAAAATGAAGCCTTTCAATAGCATCAAATAATTTTAAAATAGAGCTAACAAAAAAAGCACAGGAAACATCACCATCACGAAGAACATCTTTTTTCTTGCCATTTACTAAGCAATAAGCGTTAGCCCACATTTTAGATCCGCAAGCATTTTTTATTACTGTTAGGTAATTATCTTTATTTAATGGTTTTATGGATGAGATTTTTTTAGACATATTAGTATTTTAAGTTAAGTAATTTAATAAAATTTCTTCCAAGTGTTTTTTAAATTCTAATTGTTCTTTAATAGAGTTGTATATCTCAATAGCAATAATTTTTCCAAAAACAAATTTAGGAAGAGTAGTTAGATAATCAAAATCTTTTAAACTAGTTATTATATGTTTATCTTTTCTTTTATTAGGATCATAACCATTAAGATGATTGCATAAAAAGATATTCTTTTCTTTTCTTAAAAATATATATTCAGCTTCTTTAGTACCATGGGCAATACTAGCTTTAAAATGGGATAAATCAATACAAAAACCACCTATTTTTCTGACTTTAACGTTTTTATTTAATTTATTATCATAATTAAGCTCTAAATAAAGTTTATCATTATAAGGAG
>JAQTTC010000030.1 GCA_028711005.1 Minisyncoccota bacterium | reverse complement strand
AAACAGTTGCTCTTTTCCCTGGAATCTCTCGTTCTGGACTTACTATTTCAACCGGCTTATTAAGAAAATTAAAACCAGAAATCGCTTATAAATTTTCTTTCTTGTTAGCTGTTCCTGTTATTTTAGGGGCTTTTGTTCTACAAATTCCAAACTTAATTCAACAAGGGCAAAATAATTACTTAATCTATGTTATCGGAGCTTTAGTTTCATTATTGACAGGAATCATTAGTTTGAAAATTTTAGAAAGAATATTAAAAAAAGGCAAATTATACTGGTTTTCTCTTTATTTGGTAATTCTTAGTATGATAATCTTAATATAAACGAAAACATGCTTAAACAAGATATAAAAAAATACATTTATCAATCCCTTAAAAGAATCACTAAAGAAAACAATAAGTGGCCTATTTTTTGTATTAATGAAATACCTTTAAATATTCAAAATGATGAAAAATTTGGTGATTATAGCACGACAATAGCTTTTTTAGTTAGTAAAAAACTTCAAAAGCATCCTACTGAAGTTGCTAAAATTTTATTAGATGAGCTTCAAAAAAATCCACCAAAGCAAATAATAAAAATCGAACTAGCTCAAAACGGTTTTATTAATTTTTATCTTGATAAAAAATTTATTCAAAAAGAGTTAGGAAAAATGTCTAAAACCAAATCAAAATTCGGTTCTTCAAAAATTGGCTACAAAAAAAAGATAATTATTGATTATTCTTCTCCTAATATCGCAAAACCAATGCATGTTGGCCATCTACGTTCTACTATTATTGGTGAAGCCTTAGCAAACTTATATGAATCTCTGGGTTATCAAGTAATCAGGTGGAATTATCTTGGTGATTGGGGAACCCAATTTGGAAAATTAATTGCTGCTTATAAACTTTGGGGTGATAAAGAAAAAATAGAAAAGTCTCCAATTTCTTCCCTTCTTAATCTTTATAGAAAATTCCATGAGCAGATGAAATCCAATTCCGAATTAGAACAATTAGGCCAAACTGAATTTAAAAAGCTAGAACAAGGAGATAAAGAAAACAGAAAATTATGGCTTTGGTTCAGAAAAGAATCGATTAAGGATTTTAAGAAAATATACAACCTACTTGATATTAAGTTTGATCTTTTTATTGGTGAAAGTTTTTTTGAACAAGATCTCCTTCCCTTAATAAGTTTTTTACAAAAAAAGAAACTTACTCAAAAAAGCAAAGGGGCTACCATTATTCCTCTAGAAAAATATGACCTACCCCCAGCCTTAATCCAAAAATCAGATGAAGCTAGTCTCTATTTAACTCGAGACCTAGCTTTAGCCCAATACCGTTTTAAAAAATATAAGCCAGCTAAAATTCTTTATGTTGTTGGTAATGAACAAGACATTCATTTTAAACAAGTTTTTACCCTAGCAAAAATAATTTTTCCTAAACAAGAAACTGAATTAGCTCATATAAAATTTGGTCTTGTTTTATCTGAAGAAAAAAAGAAATTTTCCACTCGAGAAGGTGAATTAATCTCTTTAGAACAAGTAATCAATCAAGCAATTAAAAAATCATTAATAATAATTAAAAAGAAAAAACCTGAATGGTCTTTAAGCAAACAAAAAAAGGTAGCGCAAGTTATTGCACTTGGTAGTTTAAAATTTAATGATCTAAAATCATTCCGTACCGCTGATATTGTATTTGATTGGAATAAAATGCTTGATTTTTCTGGGGATACTAGTGTTTATCTTCAATATACATATGCTCGGGTAAATAAAATCCTTAGTAAGGCCAAAAAAATTCAGAATAAAAATCTTAAATGTAATTATCAAGAATTAAATCATCCATTAGAAATCAGCCTTATTAAAAAATTATCAGAATTTCCAGAAGTAATTGAATTAAGCGCTGAAAAATACGCACCTAATTATTTAGCTACCTACCTTTTGTCTCTTGCTGATCTAGCCAACAAATATTATGAATCAGTGCCTATCTTAAAATCAAAAAATGATCTGACATTAAAAGCAAGATTAAATGTTCAATTAATTCTTCTAGAAAACATTACCAATGTTCTTAAAAAAGGATTGAAGGTTTTAGGCATTCAAGTTTTAAAAGAGATTTAATATTAAAAAAATAATTTAAGTGCCTTGACAAATAATTTTTATTTGCTATAATAAAAATGCTGTCATTTAGAGAAGCTTGCTTCAATAAGTGGCAGCATTTTTTTAAATATTTAGTACTTGATTAATAGACTTGACAAATTATAATTTTATGGTTATAATTAGATTAGTATTTTGATAATTTAATTATTAAGGAGGAATAATCAAAATGATGTTTACGAGAAACGAAATCATTTTTGTTACTGTTTTATTGCTAATAACGATAACAATAACAGCATTTATCACGTCTTATTATAAAGAATATAAAGAATTAACAAAAATGATAAGATATGAGCCTGTTTTTTGCATTATTTATGTTGACAATGCCACTATGCATACAGAAGCTATACATACAGAAAAAGAAAAAAAAGAGGAAGGGTTCGTTAGAGAAAGTATAGATCTCTCTCATTTAGACCCTACTTTAAAAGATTAAAAAAAAGAAAGGAAGAATTAAAATGAAAAAGACAGCATTGCTTCTATTATTGGCTCTTGCCGTACTTGTATTGTTAAATGGATGCTGCATGAATTGTTACCCAACATACCCAACAGTGACCCCTCAGCAATGTAACTTAATAGTAACTGCTGGTAATGATGTCTGGGGAACAATCTATATAAATGGTCAATCAACTGGTCAATATATAGATTACCAGACCAAACCAACGGTTACTATCCATGGAGTACCTTGCAATCAGGCAATATCTGTTTGGATTACTGATGTATGTGGATACCAAAGTCATACCGAAACAGTGTTTGCTAGCCCAGGCCAAAACACTTTATACTTTGCCTATTGGTAGATAAATGTAAACCAACCTTAACCCGTTCAGCAAATGAACGGGTTTTTCATTAGAATACAATAAATTACTATTGTCAACAAGGATAAAATGTGGTATAATGAAAATACCTTTAAATTAATCAAACTTTATTGTAATATTAGATTAGATATGAAAATAT
>JAQTTC010000029.1 GCA_028711005.1 Minisyncoccota bacterium | reverse complement strand
TAAAATGCCTTTAATTAATTGGTCTCTTAATTGAATTAATTTTTTGGTTTCAGTTTTCATTTGTTTTTGGCAAATTTCTATTGCTTTACCAAAACCGATAATAGCAGGAATATTAACGGTTGAAGACCTTAAACCAAATTCATGAGCTCCACCGTGGAGTAAAGGATCAATTTTTGTTCCCTTTTTGATATATAGTAAGGCAGCTCCTTTAGGTCCATAGATTTTATGGGAAGAAGCAGTCAATAGGTTAACTTTCATCTTTTGAACATTAATTGGTATTTTGCCAAAAGTTTGAACTGCGTCAGTATGGAAATATACTCCTTTTTTTTGACAAATATCTCCTATTTTTTCAATAGGTTGAATGGTTCCAATTTCATTATTGCCATGAATAATAGAAACTAAGATAGTATTTTTCTTTATTGCTTTTTCAATTTCTTTTGGATCTATTAATCCGTATTTATCTGGTTTGATTTGAGTTATTTTAAAACCTTGTTTTTCGAGCCAAAGGGCGCTTTTTAAAATACAATCATGTTCAATGGAAGAAATGATAATATGTTTTCCTCTTTTTTGATTAGCAAAGGCAATTCCTTTTAAAGCGAAGTTATTACTTTCTGTTGCTGAGCTGGTAAATATTATCTCTTCTTTAGATATTGCTTTTATTGCTTGGGCTGCTATTAAACGGGTTTTTTCTAGAGCTTTTTTTGATTCTTGTCCTAATCTATAAAGTGAAATAGAATTACCAAATTTTTCTTTAAGATAAGGAAGCATCGCCTTTAAAACTCTAGGATCAATAGGCGTGGTGGCAGCATAATCTAAATATACTTGTTTTGTCCTCATTATAATCTAAAATCTGTTATAATTTATATTAAGTTTACTTATTTTAGCATAGAAAATATTGATTTACAATTTATTTTATTTCTGTTATTTTATGAAGAAATTAATGATTAGCCCGTGTAGCTCAATGGTAGAGCAACTGTTTCGTAAACAGTAGGTTGTCGGTTCAATTCCGGCCATGGGCTCTTGATTTAAATAAACTTTTCTATATAATTGTTTTTTGGAGTAATGGCAGGGATGATTAAAAAAGGAGGTGTAACTCATGATAATCAAGAGATCAAATTATAGACCTCAAAGAAACACCCCTTCTACATATGGTCAGGAAATCGGTGGAGCCAAAAATGTAGTAGAAAGTACCTTAAATAGTAAAAATAAAAAGCTGATAAGATATATTTTATCAGTAGCTAAATTGAGAGCTAGAGGTAATAATCATTTTGTTGCAGGTATAGGAGATCTTTTTAAAAAAGCAATGGAAATGGGATTTTCAGTAGAAAGAATTAGAAAAATTAATCTCTATATTAATTATTTGGGCGAGGAATCCAGTAAAGTATTGATTAAAAGAATTCTAGCAATTCTAGAGGAGGATCCAAAATGCAATTTAGCATCTTAGTTTCAATATTTATCCTGCCATTACTCGCCCTAATTTACTTGACAAAAAAATTAAATTCTATATACTTATAATAGTTTCCCAAGACATCAGGCAGTGATAACATAAGTCCTGGTAAGGAATAATTAATGTTTTTATTTATTTTGTCTGTGGGAAACCACAGATTTTTAATTAAAAAAATGATTTCTAAAGAAAAAAAAGGACAAATTGTTAATGATTTGTTAGAAGATATCAAAAAAGCTAAAGCAATTTATTTAGTTAGTTTTTTGGGTCTTAAGGTTTCTGATGTTAATGAACTACGTCAGGAATTAAAAAAAGATAACGCTAATGCTAAAGTAGTAAAAAAGAATTTAGCTCAAGTAGCTTTTTCTCAGTCAGGCTATGAAGAGGAAATACCTTATGAGAAAAATGGTTCTTTAATGGTTAATTTTGCTTTTGATGATTCTTTTAAGGCAGCTAAATCTCTTTTAAATTTTTCTAAGAAAAATGAAAAATTTCAAATTTTAGGAGGTGTTGCAGAAGGTAAAATTTTAAGCCAAGATGAAGTAATTCAATTGGCAAAAATATCTTCTCAAAATGTTCTTTTTGGTCGATTAGTTGGTTCAACTGCTTCCCCGGTACAACAATTATTATATGTTCTGAATGGAAATATTCAGAAGTTAGTAATGGTACTTAAGGGTATAGAAGCAACAAAGTAATTAAAATAATTTATTATTATGGCAGAAGAAAAAAAAGAAGAAAAACAAATTTCCGAAAAATTGCAGGAAATAATAAAGAAAATAGAAGAATTAAGCGTAATGGAATTGGTTGATTTAGTAAAAAGCTTAGAAGAAAAATTTGGTGTTTCTGCCGCTCCACAAATGGTGGCAGCAGCAGGAGGCGCTGGTGGTGCTGAAGGAGAAGGAGGTGCTGGTGACGGAAAAGAGTCAGTGACAGTAGTTTTAAAGGATGCTGGTCAAGCAAAAGTTCAAATTATTAAAGAAGTAAAAGATATTTTAGGTCTTGGCTTAAAAGAGGCTAAAGACTTAGTAGATGCAGCTCCAAAAGAGTTAAAAGAAGGTATTTCTGTAAGCGAGGCAGAAGAAATAAAAAAGAAATTGGAAGAAGCTGGAGCAGTAGTCGAGATAAAATAAGATCGATGAGTTAAGTGCGCGTGTAGCTCAGTTGGTTAGAGCGTACGATTCACATTCGTAAGGTCTCTGGTTCGAATCCAGGCACGCGCACTGATTTTACTTGACTCATGGCAAAAGGTTGTTTAAAATAATATAGATAAAAGAATTAAAAGTACAAAAGGTCGAAATTAGCCCTTTTCTATCTCATTAGTAAATTAGCTTTACAGAATTGGGTAAAAAATTTAAAATATTATTTCTTTAAAATTATGAAGAATAAAACTTGGTTAATTGTTGGATTAGTGGTTTTAGTGGTAATTATTTTTATGATTGTTCGTTCTTCTGAAGCTCCAGTAGAAGAGCCATCAGATACTACAACTACTACTGAACCTGCAGAAGAGTTTGAAGCTCCAGTAGAAGAGCTTACTACAACTACTACAGAGTCAGTGGATTTAGAAGGAGAGATTGAAGCAGAGGTACAAGAGTAAATTTAATCTTCTTTTAGATAATTTATTAGTTAGATAGATAATTAAAAAGTTATCCACAAAGGACTTGACAAGTGATTTTCATTTGTTATACTAAG
>JAQTTC010000028.1 GCA_028711005.1 Minisyncoccota bacterium | reverse complement strand
TTTTAATTTTTATACAATAAATTTTTCCGGTGATTTAGTCTAGTAGGTTCTACCCGTTCTCATTCCGAACACGGAAGTCAAAATGCTAGACGCCGATGATACTCCTTGTGGGGAAAGTAGGTTTTGCCGGAATTTTTTATTACTGGAAAATTCTTTAATTTTTATGTTATACTATTTAACAATGGATAAAAGACTAACAAAACAAATTATTATTGCCCTTATCTTTTTAGGGATGATTACTCTTATTGGTGGAGGGACTTATTTAATTCGCCGACCAGAACCAACTTGCTTTGATGGTATTCAGAATCAAAAAGAAGAAGGAATTGATTGTGGTGGTCCTTGTATTCCTTGTAATTTAAAATATGACCCACCTCTTTCTGTAGCTGATACTCCTATTTTTTTAACTAATGAAAATGATAGAACAGATGTGATTTTTAAAATTACGAATTTGAGTCAAGAATGGGGAGCTAAATCTTTTCCTTGCAAGGTAATATTCACTGGGGCTAATGGGGAAAAGCAAGAATTTATAAAATATGGTTTTATTTTTCCTCATGAAATTAGGCATTTTCTAGTTTCAAATATTATTATTGGTTTTGAACCAGTCGCAATTAAGATTGAAATTCTTAAAGAAGATATTGCTTGGGAAAAACCCCCTTCAGGCGTTAATTTAAGCTTAGGTGATCCTTTTATTCCTAGTAACGTAAGAATTGTTGAGCCAGAAGTAATCTCAGGTTCATCATATAATGTTTACACTTTTACAAAAACTTTAGTTCCAGGAATGGAAGATGCAGAGGTTTTTAATCTTCAGAAAGTATTAAGTTTAGATCCTTCTGTTTACCCCCAAGGAGAAATTACTGGGTATTTTGGAAAATTAACAGAAAAAGCAGTAATGAATTTTCAAGAAAAATATGGTATTAGAATTACAGGGGAAGTTGGTCCTCAAACAAGAGCTAAATTACATGAGCTTTATGGACCAGAAGGAAGCCAGGCTTTTACTTATACTTTTACTTTTAATTTAGCAAAAGGAGACCATGGTGACGAAGTCCTTAATTTACAAAAAGCTTTATTGCTAGACTCAACAGTTGCCCCTCTAGGATCAATTACTGGTCATTTTGACGATATAACAGAAAAAGCTTTAGAAGATTTTCAATTAAAGCATGGCCTTAGTGTTACTGGAAAAGTTGATGCTGATACTCGAGCTAAGTTAAATGAGCTTTTTAGTTATTCTGCGATTACGGCTGAACGTCCAGAAGACCAATTGGAAGATTATGAAGCTAGCTTAGAAGTAAAAGGTGATGTTTATAACAGCACTCCATATAATTGGCGTGAAGGCGATGTGATTATTGTTCTTTGTGATAAAGACAAAAGACCTGTTTCAGTAGGCACAACTGCTTTGGAAGAAATTTATTCAGAGCAAACATCTTCTTTTGTTATTCGTTGGCGTGATCCATTACCAGAAGATATTAGTGTTTGTGAAAGAATTGTTAATATTAATATCTTGGATTCAGAAAATGCATTTTTAACTCCTTAGCATGTTTAAAACTGATTCTGTTTTATTTCTTGCTCTTTTTGTCTTAATTGCCCTAGGTTTATTGGTTCTTTGGAGTATATCTTTTCAAGATAATTCTCCTTTTTTGTCTGTAAAAAAACAAATGATTTTTCTTGGAATTAGCATTTGTTTTTTTATTCTCTTTTCTTTTTTAGATTGGCGTATTTTTAATAACTCCTCTCTAATTATATTCTTTTATCTTCTTTCAGTGGCTTTATTAATTTTAGTATTGTTTTTTGGAGATAAAAGTTCTGGTTCTGCCGGTTGGTTTAATTTTGGAGCTTTTAGTTTCCAACCAGTAGAAGTAGCTAAAATTTCTTTGATTTTAGTTTTAGCGAAATATTTATCTTCTCGTCATTTAGAAATTTGGCAATTCCGTCATCTTGTAGTTTCTGGTATTTTTGCTTTTATTCCTTTTAGTTTAGTAGCTATTCAGCCAGACTTAGGAGGGGCGATGATCTTTGGAGTTATTTGGCTTGGCTTAGTTGCTATTAGCGGTATTAGAATTAGACAAGTTGTCTTGTTGTTAATTCTTTTTTTAATTATTGCTGGGTTAGCTTGGTCTTTTTTACTTCAACCCTATCAACAATCTAGAATCCTTAGTTTTTTTAATCCTGAAGTAGATCTTTTAGGTGCTGGTTATAATAGAGAACAAGCATTGATTGCTATTGGTTCTGGTAGACTTTTTGGTAAAGGATTAGGCTGGGGATCTCAAACTCATTTACGTTTTTTGCCTTTATCTAAGACTGATTTTATTTTTGCTTCTTTAGCTGAATCATTGGGTTTGGTTGGTGTTTCTATTTTATTAATTTGTTTTCTAGTTATTATTCAGCGCTTAGTTATGTGGGCAAATATTTTTTCATATAATTTTTGTAAGCTTTTTACTATTGGTTTTGCCATTAAATTGTTAGTCGAAGCTTTTATTAATATTGGTATGAATTTAGGATTATTACCAATTATTGGCATTGCTTTGCCTTTTGTTTCTATGGGAGGCTCTCATCTTTTAGCTGAGTTTATTGGTCTAGGAATGATTAATAGTATGATTCTTCGTCGTGCTTAAAATTTAACTTATAACAATGAAAACATTTAAATTGGTTAGAAATTTATTATTTATCTTTATTTGTCTTTTAGTATTCTCTTTTTTTGTATTAATTAATCTTCCCAAGGATTGTGATAATCAATGTGATTTTGTAATAGCTAAGGGAGAAAATTTGAAAAATGTTGCTTTTCGTTTAAAAGATGAAGGATATATTTCTTCTCCTTTTTTATTCCAATTATATTTTAGGTTAAAAGGAAATGAAAAATATATTAATGCTGGAGAATATCAATTTGATCCACCTTTAACGATTGCTAATATTAGTAAGACGATAATTGAAAAAAGATTGATTAATAATACTTTTTTAATTACCGAAGGAGATACTTTATTAGAAATTGAAGAAAACTTAAAAGAAAAAGAGTTAATTGAAGATTCTTCATCATTAAAAGATTGGCAGCTCAAAGACTTTTTTGATTTATTAGGAGTTAATGAGTCTCAAATAATTTCTTTTAGTGTTTTTTCTAAAATACCTTCAGATGTTTCTCTAGAAGGGTTTTTATTTCCTGATTCATATCATTTACCTCAAGGATTAGAAGAAAAAGATATTCTTTCAATTTTTATCAGTAATTTTGTTTCTAAAATTTATCATGATTTAGGGCAGGCCATTGAAACTAATTTGTTTTTAGAAATCAATGGTCAAAAAAG
>JAQTTC010000001.1 GCA_028711005.1 Minisyncoccota bacterium | reverse complement strand
GTTGAAGAGGCTTCCCAAACAAGTTGAGCTGTTTCTTTATCTCTAATCTCTCCAATTAAGAAAATATTAGGGTTTTGACGAAGTAAGCTACGAAGAGCTTTAGCAAAAGTATAGTCTTTTCCTTCATCAACTTGAGTTTGAATAATACCAGGTAAGCGATATTCAATTGGATCTTCAACAGTGATGATTTTGATATTAGGGCTGGATAGCTTTTTAAGTAGAGAAAACAATGTTGTAGTTTTTCCAGAAGAGGTAGGCCCAGCAACCAAAATTAAACCAATCTTTTTTTCTAAAACTTTTTCTATTTTTTCTTTTTGGGTTGGAAGGAACCCTAATTTTTCTAAGTCTAATAGAGAAGTTTCTCCTCCTAAGATTCTTAAAGAAGCGCTTTCCCCATATCCTCCAGGAATAATTGAAAGCCTTAAATCAAATGATTGGTCAGGAAGAATTAAACGGAATCTGCTTTCTTGGACTCTTTGTGTTTCTTCTGTTTTTAATCCACTAATTGTTTTTAATTCATTAATAATTTTAGGATGTTCTTTCAGATTAAAAGACGTTAAAGGATGGAGAACACCATCAATCCTTTGTCGAACTTGGCTTTTTTGTTCTTCAGGTTCAAAGTGAACATCAGTTGCTCTCGATTTTAAAGCAGTAGCTAATGTTAAGGCAATTTGTTTTTCAGAAGATTTGTCTTTTAATAAAGAATCAAGAGGTTTATTCTCTTCAAGTAATTTTTCTATTTGTTTTTGTTCTTGTTTATTTACTTTAACTCCACGGACTAAGATTTGAGAAAAAAGGTCTTTGTATAAATCTTGAACATAAGAGATGTCTCCAGCAACTCTAAGAACTTCTTCTAAAGAAGTAACGCCTTCGATAGCTTTTATTAAGCCATCATGGAAAAGTGGAATCATTCCTTCGTCAATAGCAATTGTTCTTAATTCATTTTGATCAGCTCCTTCTTTTATTGCCTTAATGATTCTAGGAGTCATTTTAAAATGTTCAAAAATTCCGATTTGATCTTTATATCCTAGCCAGTTACATTTTTCGCATCCTTTTGCTCTAAAAAGATAAGGAATATCTTTAGGGACTTTCACCTTACTTTTTGGAGAGAGAACACTTAAAGCTGTAATTAATTGTTCTTTGACTTCTGGGGTTGGTTTATATCTTTCTCTACAGTAAGGGCAAAGACGCCTGACTAGTCTTTGGGCAACAATCAATTTTAATGAATTTGAAATAACAGAGGGCTCAACTCCTAATTCTAATAATCTAGCAATAGTACCGCAAGCTTCATTAGTGTGAAGAGTAGAAAAGACTAAATGACCAGTTAAAGATGCTTGGATAGCGGTTTTAGCTGTTTCCGAGTCTCTTATTTCGCCAACCATAAGAACATCTGGATCTTGACGGAGGACTGACTTTAAACCATTAGCAAAGTCATATTTCTTTGATACTTGAGTTTGGTTTACTCCGGAAATTTGATATTCAATTGGATCTTCTAAAGTAATAATTTTTATTCCTGGAGAAATTTTCTTTTTTAAAAAAGCATAAAGAGTTGTTGTTTTTCCTGAGCCAGTTGGTCCAGTTACAAGAATCATTCCATTAGGGGCTGATAAAATATGGTTAAAGGTTTCAATATTTTTCTCACTTACTCCAAGATCTTTTAATCCTAAAGCTGCTCGCCTTGGATTTAAAAGCCTGAAGACTAAAAATTCTCCTTGAGGGCTAGGCAAGCTTGAGACACGAACATCAATAAAATCCTCATCATTTTGAATAGTAAAACGCCCATTTTGGGATATATTTTCAATATTTAATTTTAAACCAGCAAGCAATTTAAGTCTTTGATTGATAACACGATATTTAGCTTTTTCTATTTCACAGACATCATAAAGAATTCCATCTATTCGAAAGCGAATTAAAGCATGCTCTTCTTGAGGTTCAAGATGAATATCAGATGCATCTATAATGACAGCAGACTTTAAGATCAGTGAAACTAAAAGCGTAACTTCTTTTGCAGGAGAAGATAATATTTTTTCATGAAGATCATTAAATTCTACTGGTTCAGTATCAGTCACTTCTATAAAATTTGATAATTCTTTTAAACGTGGATGAATAAAAGCATAATTTTTCCATGCCTGGTTTAATCCTTCTTCAGTGACGACAAAAATGCTTACTTTGTGCCCTTTCTTTTTAAAATCATCAATAATTTGTAAAGCCTTGGTATTTGAAGGATCAGAAAGAGCAATTTTAATTGTATTTCCTACTTTTTGAAAAACAGCAACATTTGCTTCTTTAGCTGCTTTTTCAGGAATATAAGCAAGAGCGCTAGTTTCAATAGGCGCCTTTCTCAAATCAATATATAAATAATTTTGTTTCTGAGCTAATTCTTGGGCAGTTCTCTCTCTAGATTCTTGCCAGAGAGCTTTAATTCTTTGCTCTCTTTTTTTTGATAGATCTTCCATGTTTTTATTATATAATTTTATTATATCATTCAAGTGTTCTTTAGAAAAGCATAAATTCATGATAAAATAAATTAATGAAAATCAAAGTTATTAGTGAAAGCCCAGAAGAAACTCAAAAAATAGCCAGCTTTTTTACTGAATCTGTTTTAAGGCAAAGAAATTTCAAAGAGCAGGAAGCTTTAATTGTTTCTCTAGAAGGATCATTAGGAAGCGGTAAAACAGAATTTCTTAAAGGAGTAGCTAAATTTTTGCAATTAAAAGAAAGGATTTTTAGTCCTACTTTTTTAATAATGAAAAGCTTTCCTTTGATTCGGAAAAAACCTTTTAAAACACTATGGCATTTAGATTGTTATCGTCTTAAAAAAATTAAAGACATTAAAGAGTTAGGTTTTCTTGAGGTTACTGAGGATCCAGAGAATTTAATTTTTGTTGAATGGGGAGATAGAATCAAAGAAGTTTTATCAAAGCATCGTTTTACAATAAAATTTAAGGTAGTCGGAAACAAGGAAAGGATATTAGAATTTAATATTCCTGAAAAATTTGATTGATATATTATGAAAAAAATAGCAATAATTGATTCTTATGCTTTGGCACATCGCTCCTATCATGCTTTACCTCCATTAACATCACCTGAAGGTGTTTTAGTTAATGGTGTCTATGGTTTTATGCTGATTTTTTTAAGAATGCTTAAAGATTTAAATCCTGATTATGTTCTTGCGACTTTTGATATGGCTGCCCCTACTTTTCGTCATAAAGAATATAAAGAGTACAAGGCGAAGAGAGAAAAAATGCCAGATAATTTTTATGAACAAATTCAAATAATCAAAAATTTATTAAAAGAATTTGGAGTGCCGATTTTAGAAAAAGAAGGGTATGAGGCAGATGATATTATTGGAAGTGTGGTTGAAACAATAAAAGACAAAAACGTTGAATGTGTTATTGTTACTGGAGATTTAGATACTCTTCAGCTAGTTAATGAAAAAGTTTCTGTCTATACTTTTCGTCGAGGTCTTCAAGATAGATTTATTTATGATATAGAAAAGGTTAAAGAAAGATTTGAAATAGAACCTGAGCAATTAATAGACTGGAAAGCTTTAAGAGGTGATCCTTCTGATAATGTACCAGGAGTGCCTTCTGTTGGTGAAAAAACTGCTCAGGAATTAATCAAAACCTTTGGTACATTAGATAATCTATACCAACAATTGAAAGAGGTAGAATCGACTAAGGAACTGTCTTTAAATAATAAAAAAGCAAAAATATCTCCAAGAATTTTCAAAAAATTAAAGGATTTTGAAGAACAAGCTTATTTTAGTCGTCACTTAGTATTAATTGAAAAAAATATACCTCTAGATTTTACTTTAAAACAAGCTGAATTTGAAATTCCTGATAAAGAAAAATTAATTTCTTTATTAGGAAAATTAGGGTTTCATAGTTTAGTTTCAAAAATATTTGATTCTTCAGAAAAAAAAGTTGTAAATCAAAAAAAAGTTTCTTTGAAGATTATTAACGCTATTTCAGATTTAGAAAAGTTAAATGAGAAAATTACCCAGGAAAAATTAATTGGAATTTTTTTGGATACTCAAGGAGAAAGGTGGGGGGAGAGAGAGACAAAAGGATTAGGAATTAGTTTTTTAGATGATAGTTTATTTTATCTTCCTAAAAAGTTATTTAAAGATTTTTTTGAGCTTAAAATTAATTGGTCAAAGAAAACGTTAATTAGTTTTGAAACAAAAACTATCTTTGAGGAAGTAGAAGAATTTTCTTCATTTTTATTTGAAGATATCAAAATACAAGCTTGGTTAATAGACCCTGATAGAAAAAATTATAAAATTAATTCACTTGGGAAATTCTTTTTAAGACAAGAGGCAGAAGATTCTTTTGAGAATTCTTTAGCTAAATTAATTCCGCTCTGGAAAGTAATACAAGAAAAAATGGTTTCTTTGGAACTAGAAGGTATTTGGAATAAGATAGAAAAACCTTTAATACCTGTTATTTCCCCAATGGAAAGAAATGGTATTTTAGTAGATCAAAGTTGTTTAGATAAGCTATTAAAAGAAACTACAAAAGAAATAACTAACTTGGAAAAACAGATCTACCAATTAGCAGGAAAGGAATTTAATATTAATTCACCACAGCAATTAGCAATGATTTTATTTGAAGAACTAGGAATTTCTTCAAAAAATCTTAAAAAAACATCTACTAAAAAAATATCAACTAATGTAAATGAGCTTTTAAAGATAGCAAACGATCATTCAATAGTACCCTTATTTATTCAATATCGGAAAATAGAAAAATTAAGAAATTCTTTTCTTAAAGTTTTACCAGGCTTTATCAATGAAAAAACACAAAGGATTCATGCAATTTGGAATCAAACAGGGACAGCCACTGGTCGTCTTTCTTCTGAAAAACCTAATTTACAAAATATTCCTCAAAAAGGTGATATTGGAAAACAAGTAAGAAAAACTTTTATTTCTGAAAAATCTTGTCTTTTAGTCTCTTTAGATTATTCTCAGATAGAATTAAGATTAGCAGCTCATCTTTCTCAAGATGAAAAGATGATAAAAATATTTAGTCAGGATAAGGATATTCATCTAGCTACTGCTAGTTATGTTCATAATATCCCTGAAAAAGAAGTAACATCTGAAATGAGAAACCAAGCTAAAGCTTTAAATTTTGGAATTATTTATGGAATGGGAAACAAGGCTTTTGCCGAAACTGCATCAATCTCTTTAAAAGAAGCAAAAATTTTTAGAGAAAAATATTTTTCTAAGTTTTCAGGATTAAAAAAATATCTGGACGATGTTTTAGATAAAGCAAAAAGAACAGGTTATGTAGAAACTCTTTTTGGTCGTAAAAGATACTTACCTTTGCTAGGTGGTTTCGGTCGTACAGCTAAGGAGCAAGAAAGAATAGCTTTAAATATGCCAATTCAAGGATTGGCAGCAGATATTATTAAAATGGCAATGATTAGAATACAAAAACTTGCTAATGAAGAGCGTTTTGAAGAGAAAGTAAAGATATTATTGCAGATTCATGATGAGTTGATACTAGAGGTTAAATCTGAGATAATAAATGATATATCCCCTTGTTTAAAAGAAGCAATGGAAAATGCAGCTCAATTAACAGTTCCCTTAAGAGCAGATATTAGAATAGGAACAACATGGGGAGAAATGAAAAAATTGGATTATTAATTTAAATATTCTTCAAGGTGTTTTATATAAAATATGTTTAAATTTTTTCAAAAATTAAGAAAACATTTTTTTTCATCACAGTTATTAGTTTTTTGGTTTTTTGGTGGAATTCTTATTACCCAAATAGTTTTTAATTTTTTCTGGGTTGATTGGCCCCTGAATTTAATTATTAGCTTAGGATTATCAGCTTTTTATTCTGTTATAGGGATTATTTTATTGAATGCAGTTGATAGTGCTGAACGCTTGAATATGGAAAGAAACCAAATAAATGCGATTATAGGTAGTATCGATGACCCAGCAATTTCTTATGGTCAGAATTTTGAAATTGTTTTAGTCAATGGAGCAATGGAAAAGTTTTTAGGTTTAAATAAAAAAGAATTGATTGGAAAAATTATTACCCCAGAATTAAGCAATGATCCTCATTATGGCGTTTTAACTAAATTAATTTTTCCAAGTTTAGCTCCGATGGTTTTAGAAAAAACAGTAGATACTTATCCAGAAAAGATTAAAATAAAGTTTTTTCAACCCAGGGAATCAATTCTAGAAATAGTAACAACTAAAGTTATTGATGAAAAAGGGAAAACCTATGGTTTTCTAAGAATAATTCATGATTTGACTAAAGAAGAGATGTTAAAAAAGACCCAATCAGATTTTATTACTATTGTTGCTCATCAGTTGCGCACTCCAATGTCTGGGTTAGCTTGGATTTTAGAAATTTTGGCTAATGAAGAAACAGGTTCTTTGACTGCTGAACAAGAAAAACTATTAAATGATGGTCAAAAAGCGTTAAAAGAAAGTTTAAAAACAGTAGAGGATTTATTAAATGTTGCTCAGATTGAAGAGGGGAGGTTTGGTTTTCAATTTATTATCTCTGATTTAGAAAAAATTATTGAAGAAACATTAACTAAGTTTGAACCAGTAGCTCAAAAAGATAATATTAAATTAATATTTCATCGTCCTAGCTTTGGGCTGAAGCCTTTTGTAATGGATCCTTTAAGAATAAAATTAGTTTTAGAAATTTTAGTTGATAATGCTGTAAAGTATAATGTTAAAAACGGAGAGATAAGAATTAGGATCGATCCAATGGATGATAAACCATTTATTTTAATTTCAGTTGAAGATACAGGGGTTGGAATTTCACCAGAAGATTTACAGCGACTATTCACTAAATTCTTCAGATCTCAGGCAGCTTTGAAAGATCAAACAAGTGGAATTGGTTTAGGACTTTATCTAGCTAAAAATATTATTGAGAGACATGGTGGAAAAATTTGGGTTAAATCGGCATTAAAGAGAGGGTCTCTCTTTACATTTTCCTTGCCAATAGATCCTGACTACATTCCTTCCCAGTAATTTTAAAACGTATTTATGCCTGAATTACCAGAGGTAGAAACTATTACTCGTCAATTAAATAGAAAAGTTAAAGGTTTTAAAATTAAGAAAGCTTGGTTTGGGTGGCCAAAACTATTAAGAGATAAAATTAGTGAGCATAAATTTAAGGAAATAATTAAAGGTAAGACAATCTTAAAAGTTGGTAGAAAAGGTAAAAATATTATAATTAATTTAAGCGATGGTTGGACTTGTTTAATCCATTTAAAATTGACAGGTAGAATATTAGTAGGAACAGAAGAATTTATTTCTAAAGATCCATATATTCATTTTAAACTTGAGTTAAATGATAACAAGATATTAGCTCTTTCTGACTTAAGAAAATTTGCAAAAATTATCTTAGAAAAGACAGAAAAGATAAAAGATTTGAAAGAAATTAAAGAATTAGGATTGAATCCTTTAGCTAATAATTTTACTTTCCAGAAATTTAATGAAGCACTAGATAAAAAAAAGAAAGGTGCAATTAAAGAGGTTTTAATGAATCAAAATGTTATTGCCGGGATTGGAAATATTTATGCAAATGAGATTTTATGGGAGGCGAGAGTGAATCCTTTTAAAGATATTAATTTGTTGACTCTAGGGGAAAAGAAAAAGATTTATAAAGCAATAAAGAGAATTTTGTTAAAAGCGATAAAATTAAAAGGTTCTACTATTGCTGATGAAATGTATAGAGACACGCAAGGAAATTTTGGAAATTATGGAAAGATGATCAAGGTTTATCATCAGGAAAAATGCCCTCGTTGCAAAACCTTGATAAAAAAAGCTTCACAAAAAGGTCGTTCTACTTTTTACTGTCCTCGGTGTCAAAAAAAATAAGTATGATATATTTTATTTACGGTAAAGATTCTTTCCGTTCTCAAAGATATTTTTTACAAGTAAAAGAGTTTTATCAAAGTAAAACTCCTTCTTTTTTTTATTATGATTTTTCTGATAAAGACTCTGAAATTCCTAATATTTCTGTTTTAGAAAACATTCTTAAAAGTAATACACTTTTTGCTAATAGTCGTTCAGTGGCAATAAAAAATATTTTTAAAAACACAGATATTCACTTTCGCAATGATTTTTTGGAAATTCTTAAAAATCAAGAAGCGGATAAAGTAAAAGATTTGATGATTATTATTTATGAAGACGATCAAGTTCCTGTTAGCTCTCTGCAAAAATGGTTTAAGCAAAAAGCAAAAGGGATGAAAGAATTTCCTTTGCTAGTAAGAAGTGAATTAGAAAAATGGATAATGAAAGAAGAACAAAAACTTGGAATTAGGCTTTCTTCAGAAGCTCGTCAAGTAATAATGTTTAGTTTTTCTTCAGACACTGGATCAATTTACCATTCTTTGAAAAAGCTTTCTTTAGTTAAAAAAGGAAATTTTGACAGAGAAACTGTTGAAAATAATTTATTTTTGCCAGTAACTAGTACTATTTTTATTTTTTTAGATTACTTAATTCAAGGTAATAATAAAAAAGCCTTTTTGCTACTAGAAACATTGATAAATCAAGGACTCCATCCTTTGTATATTCTTAAAATGATTATTTTTCAAATACGTAATTTATTAATGATTAAAACAAGTTCAACCAAGCCAGCATCGATCCATCCATATGTTTTTAGAAAATTATTACCTTTATCCAAGATAATTTCTTTTGAAGTATTAAAGTTAGTATATGAAGATCTTCTATATTATGATAGGAGAATAAAAGGCGGGAGTGTTGAGGGTAGGATGGGTTTGGAAATGTTCTTGGTTGATTTTTTTAATAAAAAATGTAATACTGTCAAAGCAATTAACAAATAATCATATGCCGATTACTAAATCTGCAAAACAATCTATAAAAAAGAATTCTCGTAATAGAAAATCTAATTTAAGAAGAATGACCGTCTTTAAAAAAACAAAGAAGGAATTTTTAAAGCTTATTGAAAATGGAAAAATAGACGAAGCAAAAAAGATGGAATCCCAGCTATATAAAATCTTAGATAAGGCAGCAAAAACTAATTTAATGAAAAAGAATAAAACTAGTCGAGAAAAATCAAGACTAACAAAAAAACTAAAGAAAGAAAAGAAATAATTATAGATTAATAATAAAAAGCCCCTTTTTGGGGCTTTTTTTGATTACCATAAATAGACTAAAGTATTGATAAGGCCGTGAAAGTAATGGTTTATTCAAAAAGTGGTTTGGTTGGGTATTTGGTACTATAAAAGGAAAAAGATATCTTTTTATTAAGCTCTTTTTATGATATTATTTTATAAGGTCGATTAAATTATTAAATTATATAAATTATTATGGAAGAAAAACTTATTGGTAAAATTACTCATTATTTTAGTAAGATTCAAGTTGCTATTATTGAATTAACAGGAGAAATTAAAATAGGCGATAAGATTCATATTAAAGGTCATAATACTGATTTTGAGCAAGACATTACTTCTATGCAAATCGATCGTGTTGATGTAGAAAAAGCAAAAAAAGGAGATGCAATTGGGTTAAAAGTAGACGAAAAAGTAAGAGAAGGTGATGAGGTTTATTTAATTCTTCCTTAGAAAATTTTTTTATAAGAAATGATGAAAAAATTAGCTGTATTTGAAGCTATTGCTGTTTTGGTGGGAACAATTATTGGGGCAGGTGTTTTCACCTTGCCTTATATAGCTGCTAATTCTGGAATAGTAATAACAATAACTTGGTTGGTTATTGTTAGTTTTATAATCATGTTTCTTCATTTAAGTTTTGGAGAAATAGTTTTAAGAACAAAAGAAGATTATCGCTTGCCAGGATATATTGGTCATTATTTAAACTCTTCAGCTAAAAGGTTCGTTCTTTTAATTACTTTTTTAACTTTTGCTTTTTCTCTTTTAATATTTCTTTTATTAGGAAGTCAATTTTTAGGAGTAATCATTGATTTCTTTTTTTCAGGAGTTACTTTTCCCCAGGGTTTTTTAGTTATCTTGATCTGGCTTTTTCTAAGTTTAATAGTTTTAACTAATGGTAAAAAACTTTCAAAAATTAATTTTTATTTGTCTTTCCTTCTTCTGTTTTTACTTTTAGTTATTGTCGTTTTTTCTTCTCTTCATTTTGAAATAGAAAATTTAAACTTTTTTGAGTTTAGTAATAAATGGGGGTGGTTGATTCCTTATGGGGCAATCTTTTTTGCTCTTAATGGGATGGTAGCTATTCCTGAAGCAGCTAAGGTTTTAGAGAAAAGAAAAGAAGACAAGAAGAAGCTTAAAAAAGTTATTATCATTGGGACAATTCTTCCTGTTTTGTGCTATTTAGCATTTATGGTTACAGTTGTGGGAGTAAGCGGTTCGGCAACTACTTTAGAAACAGTTCAAGGGTTGAAAGGTATTTTAGGTGAGAGTATTATCTTGTTAGGAGCTGGTTTAGGGTTTTTAGCAGTTGTCACTTCGTATTTAATTTTTGCTTCTTATATAAAGAATAGTTTTATTAATGATTTTAAATGGACCCCTTTTATTAGTTATTTTCTTGTAATTGTTGGTCCTTTGTTAATTTATTTTCTACAATTAGAAAATTTAGTAAAATTAATTTCTTTTACTGGAGGGATGTTAGGAGGGTTTGAAGGAATAATGATTCTTTTAGTTTTAAAACAAGCTAAAAAACAAAGTGATCTAGAACCACCATACCAAGTTCCTTTAAATACAGCTTTAGTAGTAGTTTTGATTACAGCTTTTATTATTGGAGCTCTTTGTCAGACATTTTTGGTTTATTAAATATTTTTTATGAAAATTATTGCTGATTTTCACATTCATTCTAAATATTCAAGGGCGACTTCTCGGGATATGGATTTAGAGCATATTTTTCAAGTAGCTCAAGAGAAGGGAATTAATGTAGTAGGAACTGGGGATTTTACTCATCCAGAATGGTTTAAAGAATTAAAAAATAAATTAGAGCCAGCAGAAGAAGGATTGTATAAACTTAAAAATCAAATCGGAGTTAATCAGTTAACAAATACAAAACAAAATTTAGTAAGATTTGTAGTCACTGGAGAGATTTCAAATATCTACAGACGAAATGGAAGAGGCCGTAGAGTTCATAATCTTATTATTTTATCTTCTCTAAAAGCAGCAGAAAAGATAAGCAATATACTTTCTTGGCAAGGAAATATTAAATCAGATGGACGCCCTATTCTAGGGATGGACTCAGAAGAACTTTTAAAAATTGTGATGGAATCTGATCCTCGAGCTTTATTTATTCCAGCGCATATTTGGACTCCTTGGTTTGGAGTTCTTGGCTCAATGTCAGGATTTGATTCACTAGAAGATGCTTTTGGGGAAAATGTAAAACAGTTAGCAGCTTTAGAAACAGGGTTAAGCAGTGATCCTTTAATGAATTGGCGTCTTTCAGCTTTAGATAATTTTACTTTAATATCTAATTCAGATGCTCATAGTCCAGCTAAGTTGGGTAGAGAAGTTAATATTTTCGATACAGAATTAAATTACTCATCAATTAGTAAGGCGATTAGAGAGAAGGATCCTTTAAAATTCTTATATACAATTGAGTTTTTTCCTGAAGAAGGAAAATATCATTACGATGGTCACCGTTTGTGTCAGGTAAGAATGTCTCCACAGCAAACCAAAGAAAATAAAGGGATTTGTCCTAAATGTGGTAAAAAACTAACTGTTGGTGTTTTGTCTCGGGTAGATGAGTTGGCTGACAGAGAAACAGGTTTTAAGCCTAAAAATGCTATTCCGTATAAAAGTTTAGTTCCTTTGCCAGAAATTATTGCTGAAGCTTTAGGGGTTCAATCTCGTACGAAAACCGTAGATGAATATTATAAAAAGCTAATAGAAAGATTTTCTAATGAATTTGCTATTTTATTAGATGTGTCTTTAAAAGATTTAAGTGCTTTTACTCTTCCTGAAATTGTTCAAGGTATAGAAAGGGTTAGAAAAGGGGAATTAATCATAGAACCTGGATATGATGGTGAGTTTGGAAAAGTAAAAATATTTCAAGAAGAAGAAAGAAAAATTAAAGCCCAGAATAAACTTTTTTAATAATTCTTAATAATGATTATAAATAAAACATTGCCAGGATATTTTCTAAAAAAAGTAGGCTTTTATGCTTTAGGTTTTTTAAAAACTTATTTTGTTGATGGGCGATATTTTATTTTTGGAATTTATCAAAATTGGTTTGCTAAATTAGAATACAAAACTGGTTTAATTGTAAATTTTCGTTATTTTACGATTCCTCTTTGGCAAGAGCATTCAATCCCCGCTTATTTATTAAGTATTCCTTATAGGATAATAAAGATAATTATTGGGATAATAATTTTAACAATTTTAACCTTGTTTTTTGGAATAATTTATCTTTTATGGTTTTTATTACCTTTTTATTTAATTTTTAAAACACTTTTACCATAAAAGTAATGAATAAAAAACAAAACAATATTAATAAAAAAATAAATAAAGAATCTATTTTTGTTTTTAAAGATGATTCTTTTTTCTGGTCTATTTGGCAAGGATTTTTATATAGAGTAATCTTTAATACCTTTCTTTATTTAGGATTGATTTTTTTCTTTTTTTTGTTAGTTCTTCGAATAGAACGTTGGTATAATTTAGCAATTATTTTCTTTTTGTTTTTTGTTTATGTTTTTATTAAACAAAATTTTGCTGATCTTTCTTTATCAGAAAAAAATTTAAATAAGAAAGAAATTAATCTAGCTCAATTTCTTTCACCAAAAGCAAAGAGTATTCTTTTAGAGACAAAAAATGTTGCCATTAATAATGATTTATCTTTACCGGCAGCTCTTTTGTCCATTCTTATTTTTCAAAGAGAAGTAATTGAATCATTGGCTTTTCTAGATATTTTTTCTCCAGAAATTCAAGAAATGGAAAAATGTCTTAATCAAGAAAAATTAAAAGAAAGAAAAAAAATATCAAAACAAGACTACCAAGCATTTTTAGAAAAAATCTGTTATGGAGCGTTTATTGAAGCACAGAGCCTTAAAAGAAATTCAATTAAAACAGAGGCTTTAATTCTTTCTTTGTATTTATCTCAAGATCCACAAGTAATTAGTGTTTTTAATCTTTTTCATCTTGATAAAAACGATTTAAGAACAGCGCTTGAAATGAATCGTCTTTATAATGAAAAAGGCATGGAAGTTTTAAAAGGTTTGGCTGATAAGAAAGAAATTAGTTTTCAACCTAAAAGAATTAAAGTTAATAGATCTTTTACTTCTAGGCCAACTCCATTTTTAGATCTTTATGGAACTGATTTTACAGAATTGGCTTTAAAATTAAAAATTGGAGTTATGATTGGCCATCAGCAAGAATACCAGAGCTTGGTAGATATTTTAAATAGGCAAGGCAAAAGAAACATTCTTTTGGTTGGTCCTGCAGGAGTAGGTAAGGATACACTTGTTTCTTATCTAGCTTTAAACTTGTCAAAGGATAGAATACCTGCAGGGTTACGGGATTATCGTCTTATTAGTCTTCCCCTTTCTTCTCTTTTTGAAGACATTCAAGAGCCTTTAGAGGTATTCAATCGATTAACTAAAATCACTAAAGAACTTTTAGTGAATAGAGATATTGTTCTTTATCTACCTCAATTTCATAATTATAAATCCTTAGCTCAGAAAGGAGGGTTTAATGCTTTAGATACTTTTCAATCTTTGGTAAATGCTTCTTGGGTTCCAATTATTGCAGCTGCAACACCAGAAGATTATCGTCGCTATCTAGAAACTGATTCAATTGTTAAAGAAAACTTTGAAATTATTAGAGTTAAGGAATTAACTACTGAAGAATCAATCACTTTTTTATCATTTCGTTCTTTAGAGCTACAACGTAAAACAAGGATAAAAATTAGTTTTAAAGCAATAAAGAGAGCTGTTAATTTGGCTCAGAGATTTTTGGGCTCTATTCCTTTACCTTCTTCAGCAGAATCACTTTTAACAGAAGCCCTTGAAGGCGCTCGTCGTCAAGGTAAAAAAATAGTTAAAGAGCAAGATATTGTGGATTTAGTAAGTTTGAAAACTCAGATTCCTCTAGATATTTCTTCCGAAGAAGAAAAAGAAAAATTATTAAATTTAGAAAAGTTAATTCACGAACAATTAATTAATCAAGAGCATGCGGTTCAATTAGTGTCTTCGGCTCTAAGGCAATATCGTACAGGGTTAGTTAATATTAATAAGCCAATTTCAGTTTTTCTTTTTGTAGGTCCAACTGGAGTAGGAAAGACTGAATTAGCTAAAACTTTAGCCAAAATTTATTTTGGTAGTGAAAAAACAATGATTCGTTTTGATATGGCTGAATACCAGGATAAAAGAAGCATATATCGTTTTATTGGTAGTCCTGAAGGAGAAAGTGGAGGAGTTTTAACAGAGGCGGTAAAAAGTAATCCTTTTTCTCTAATTCTTTTAGATGAATTTGAAAAAGCTCATCAAGATGTTTTAAATATTTTCTTAGCTCTTTTTGATGAAGGAAGGTTGACAGATAACATTGGAGAAACAATTGATTTTACAAATACGATCATTATTGCGACTTCTAATGCTTTATCAGATTTTATTAAAGACGAAATAGAAAAAGGAACTGAACCTCAAAAACTTTCAGATGTATTAAAAAATAAATTAACTAATTTCTTTAAGCCAGAACTTTTAAATAGATTTAATGAAGTAGTTGTTTTTAGACCTTTAACCCAAGAGCATCTTACAGAAATTGTAAAATTAAAATTAAGGGCTTTATCTGAGTCCTTAATGAAAAACAAAAAGATTGAGCTGTCTTTTGGCGAAGGAGTAGTCGAGAAATTAGCTCAATTAGGGTACAATCCAATTTTTGGAGCAAGACCCCTAGATTCCGTTATTAGACATTATATAAAAGATAATTTAGCCAGAGCCATTTTAAAAGAAAAAATTGGCTCTAATAGCCAAATATTTTTTACCTTAGAAGAAGGAGAATTGAAGACAAAAATAAATAATATTTAGAATACCTCCTTTGTTATTTGTTTAAAAATAGAAGGATGTTTTTCAGCTAATTCAGCTAAAATTTTTCTATCTAAATTAATCTTTTTATCTTTTAATCCTTTTATAAATTTATTATAATTAAATCCTTCTGCTTTTAGGGCAGCATTAATTTTTACTTGCCAAAGTTTTCTGGCTTCTCTTTTTTTAATTTTTCTATCTTTAAAGGCTTTTGTCCATGCATGTAATAAGGCTTCTTTAGCTAAACGGTATTTAGTTTTCCTACCATATCTAAATCCTTTAGTATTTTTTAAAAGATTTTTTCTTCTTTTGTTTGCAATGGTACCTCTTTTTACTCTAGCCATAATATTAAAATTACTTCAAAGAAGTTTTTATTGTGAATGTTGAAGAATTAATTTTTTTTGTGTTTCTACGGAAATGGTTCTTTTCCTTCTTCTTTTCACTTTAGTAGCGTCTTTTGCTTTTGTGTGTCCAAGGTTACTAGATCTTCTAATAATTTTTCCTTGTTTTGTTTGTTTAAGTCTTTTACTAAATAATTTTATTTTCATTTTTTTAAGACAATAATCAATCCTCGGGGAACTTTTTTAAGTGGTTGGATTACTTTATGTTCTGTTGTAATTTTTTGACAAAAGTATTCTATTTTTTCTTTAGCTAAATCAAAATGAGCTTTTTGTCTTCCTCTTAGCTTCATTTCAATTGTGACTGGTTTTTCTTCTTTAAGAAACTTTTCTACTTTTTTAATTTTTGTATTAAGATCATGCTCTCCTTCATTAAAACCTAAGCGAACAGATTTTGGTGCAGTGTGTCTTTCTTGAAGTTTCTTTTTCTTTAATTCTTTTTCTTTTTGGTATTTTAATTTTCCATAATCTCCTAACTTGTAAATAGGAGGAGTGGTTTTGGTTGTAACAGGGACCAAATCCAAGCCTCTCTCTTGAGCTTTTTGAGAAGCTTCCTGGAAAGAAAAAATACCGAGTTGTTTTCCTTTTTCGTCAATAAGACGAATTTCTTTTGGTATCAAATTAAATATTTATTAGAAGTTTTATGAGTTAAGGTGGAGAAGGTGGGAGTTGAACCCACGTCTAAAAAGATCTCTTTAAACAACACTACAAGTTTAGTTCATTTTTGTTTTTTTAAGAAAAGGAAAATGAACAAACTTTTCTTAAAAATTTCCGAAAAGATTCAATCAGTTATTAGTCGGAAAAGCTAAAAGCTGATCTATCTCGATGTTTTTGATCCTTTTGGCTTACCGAGAATCTGCCGAAGGATTTCCCTTAAAAGGGAATGGCTTAGCCTAAGCGATTAAGCATAGGCATAAGCAGGTTTGAGATTAGCATTTATTAATGCTTTCTTGTTTTTTACGAGCTAACAAGAACTCCTCGACTTGCTTATTTAAAAATTTTCTTTTTATCGAATCCCGTCATCCCCATTTAAATATCTCCTCTTTTAGCCCTATCTATCTTTCTTTTAATTTCTTTCTTTTTTAATGTTTCTCTTTTATCAAATTTCTTTTTTCCTTTTGCAAGACCTAATTCTATCTTTATCAAACCGTTTTTATTATACATTCTTAAGGGTATTAAAGTCAAGTTTTTCTGTCGTTTTTTGCTTAAAAGATATGTTATTTGTTTTTTATGAAGCAAGAGTTTTCTAGTTTTATCAGGGATATATGTAAAATTAATATTTTTTGGCTGATAGGGTGCAATAGAAAGATTTAAGATATAAGCTTCATTGTTTTTAACAATAGCAAAACTGCCTGATAAATTGGCTTTTCCTGTTTTTGCAGCTTTTATTTCTATTCCTGACAATACAATTCCTGCTTCAAATTTTTCCAGAATTTCATAATCAAAATAAGCTTTTTTATTTGTTACTAAAGTTTCCATAAAAATATTATATCATAAAACATTGATTTTTGGTTTACCTTAAAGTAAACTGAGGAAAAACAGTAATTCAATATTTTAAAATGGATTGGCAAAAAATAGCACAAGATCTTAAGAAAAATTATAGTAAAAAAGGGGAGAGAAGATTAAAAGATATGGAAAAAGACTATTTTAATCAGGAAGAAGTGAATAGGATATTAAAGAACAATAATCCTATAATTTATAAAACATATACTAAGGATTTCGATAAAGATTTTTTTATAACCTTAACAGTAATTAAAAAAGGGAATGTTGGCAAAGAATGCTATATGACAAAAGGACATATTCATCAGATCCCTTCAAAGGAATATTATATTTTAACAAGAGGAAAGGGAGTAGTTTTAATGGAAGATAAGGAAAATTCCAAGGTAATTAGTTTAAAAAAGAATAAAAAGATAAAAGTTCCAGAAAATTATGCTCATCGAACAATAAATAATGGGGACGAAACTTTAGAATTTTTATCAATTTATAAAAAGAATGCTGGACATGATTATAGTGTAAAATTCAGGAAGAGAGTTCTTAAAAATTGCATTTCTTCAATTTAATAGATTTAGTTTTTGATTTTTTGAGTAAATATTTATTTCTTTGGTATTCAATAGAAGAGTCTCCTCTCCCTTTTTCAAGGGTAATCTTTAATCTCTTATCTTGTAAATTAAAATCAAAAAGATATTGTTTTTTTTGATGTTCAATTCTAAATCTTAATTTTTTCCAGTGAGCAGGAAGCCAAGGTCTAAGAGAAAGCCCTTTTTTATGAGTCTTAACTCCAGCAAAATATTTTCTTACTATTTCAATAGTCCCTGCCATCAGCCCACAATGGATCCCTTCCTTTGTTGTTCCTCTTTGAGAGTCGTAAATATCGCTTTCTAGAGCGTTTTTAAACCATTTCCAGACCATATGATTGTCTTGCTTTAGATTAGAGAGTATTGCATTGTGAATAAACTTACTTAAAGTGGAACCATGGGTTGTTATCGAAGCATAGTAGTTATAGTTTTTTTTAATAAAGCTTTTTGGCTTTTTTATTTTGATTCCAAGCTTTCTTAAAATTTTTATTGCTTCTTGAAATTCTAAAACATAAAAAATCATTAAAACATCAGGTTGCTTTATTACTTTATATTCATTAGGGGACTTTCCTTCTGCTTTTAAAATTCTGTCCATTCTTTCAATGTTTGAATATTTTTTCTTATACTTCTCAAAATTTATTTTTTTTAGCTTATCAAAATCTTTGAATTGCATAATAATTTCATTTTTGACCACAACATTTATTTTCTTACTTATGCCTTTCCATTTATTAATCTCTTCTTTTGTAAGCTTAAATTTTTTAATTAAATTTTTAGGCAGTTGTTCGCTTAAAACAGCAGTTTTTTGTAATAACCAAGAAACCATAATATTTGTATAGGCGTTATCTATGAAGCCTGGTTTATTTGACCATGGATATTTTTCGTGAAATTCATCAGGTCCAACAACTCCTTTGATATGGTATTTATCTGTTTTTTTATCATATTCAGCAATGCTTTCCCAAAACCTTGCAATTTCAATCATTACTTCAGCTCCATAATCATGCAAAAATTGTAAATCTTTTGCATGATAGATATATTTATAAAAATTATAAAAAATAGCGATAGAGACGTGTCGCTGGTGACGACTAAAATCAGGTCCCCAAGAATTATCCATTGGATTCAAATGTATTTTTTGAGTTTCTTCTTTTCCAGTATCTGCGCTTTGCCATGGGTACATTGCTCCTTTATATCCATTTTTTTTAGCGTATTCTTGGGCTTGTTTAAGTCGATTATACCGATAAATTAAAGATTCTTTTGATACTTCTGGAAAATGATGATAGAAAAAGGGAGTGATATAAATTTCATCCCAGAAAATATGTCCATGATATGATTCTCCAGTAAGGCCTCTAGCAGGAACACTGACATCTAAGCCGATAACATTTGGAGAATAAGTTGATAAAAGATGGTAAATATGAAATCTTAATGCATTTTGTGAAAACAAATCTCCTTTAATAAAAAGATCGCATTTTTCCCATAATTTTTTCCATTGTTTTAAATGAGATTGAAAAGCTGAATTAGTAGAGCTAGTTTTTTTAAGTAAATTTAAAGAATCTTTTTGTGGATTAGCGCTTTCTCTTGAAGTGAAAATTGAAATAATTTTCTTTAGATTAATTGTTTGATTTCTTTTTTGATGGTAGAGAAATTCTTCACCGATTAACTTTGCTGATTTTATAAATTTAGATTCTGTATATTTTTTTGTAATATTTTTTGCAGAGAAAATTAAATCATATTTAGATTGACTTGTTTTAGCATGAAGCGTTAACAAGTTATTTATTTTTTTAGTAGAAACTATTTTAAGATGTTTTGATTTTAGTCCTCGATATCTAGCTACATTATTATTTTCTATACTTCCATCAATTAATGATTGAAGAGATATTTCTCCGGAGTAATTTAAGGGAGTTATCTTAAAATCAAGAATAGATAAATGAGGATTTTTCATAGAAGAAAACCTTTTACTAGTAATCTTAGTTATTCTATTCTCTCTATCTTTAAAAATTATTTTATGACAAAGAATTGCTTTTTTGTAATTAAGTTTTTTTTCATATTCAATAATTTCTTGCTTAAAAGGATCTATAAAATCACCATTAATTTTTATTTTAATTAAAAGCCAGTTAGGACAATTAACAAGAGAGTTATTTATAGACTCCTTTTTACCAATTTTTGTTTTAAGAGTATTATAAATTCCTGCTATATAGCAGCCTGGATAATGATTTTGTGAATCACTTTGGGTTTCGAAGCATCCCCTGGTTCCCATAAATCCGTTTCCTGTTGTTGTTAAGGCTTCCCTTAATTTTTCTTCTTCCGGGATAAAATAGTAATAATTTAAATTCCAATTATTCTTTTCATTTTCTTTTTTAAATAGTCTATTTAATTTATTAGTAGATAATTCTTTAAGGCTTTTAACAATAAAATGAGCACTTTTTAAGTTAATATTATTATTTCTTGAGATTCCTATTACTAAACCAAAGTTGCCTTTTTTGCCTGCTTCAACCCCTGAAAAAGCATCTTCAAAAATAATACAATCTTCAGGGTTTAGTTTGAGTTTTCTAGAAGCATATAAAAAGATATCTGGATCTGGTTTGCCAGAAAGACCTATTTGTTCAGAAGTTTTTCCATCGACAATTATGTCAAATACAGATGTTAAATTGCATGTTTTTAAAATTCTTCTGCAATTTTTACTTGAGGAAATAACTCCTACTTTTATTTTTTTTGCCTTTAATTTTTTTATTAAAGAAATAGCATTTTCATAAACGATCGGTTTTTTCTTATTAAGTAATTTAAGAAAGATATGATTTTTTTTATTAGTAATACCCCAAATCGTCTTTTTTGATGAAAGGTCAAAAGGCTTTCCTGGGCCTAAAAAGATATTTCTTGATTCAAGAAAATCTGTGGCTCCTTTTTTTCTTGGTTTTCCATCAACATACTTTAAATAATCCTTTTGTTTATCAAAGGGAACAAAGTGATTTTTATTATAATTTTCTAAAAATTCATCAAAGACAAGTTTCCATGCTTCGGCATGTATTTTTGCAGTATCAGTGATAACTCCATCTAAATCGAATATTGCTCCTTTAAAATCCATAATTAGGTTTTTGAAATTTGGTGAATACTATATATCAAGACGTCAGGGCTTGAAACAAAAATTGAATTTTTATGTATTTTTTTAATCTTAGTTTTCAGCTGCTTGTTTTGAGTTACGAATATACAATATACTTTTTTGCTTAAGGCTTTTGATGATTCTAATAATGATAAATCTGAGCTAGCATCTCCAGAAATTAAAACATTAGAAAGATGAATGTTTGATTTATTTAATAAAAACATAAGTCCTTTTCCTTTGTCAAAAGTTTTAAAATTAGATTTAAGTAATATTTCAATATCAAGTTTTGTATCATTAATTTCTAAAAACCTTTGACTTGGGTCTAGGTTTTTTGCAATCTGTTTAATTTTAGAAAGAAACTCAAGGCTTTGTTTTCTGGGAATTGAATTAAGTATATTTTGCCTGGCAATTGTAATTTCCCCATGCTTTTTTTGAAAACCTGAACCTATAAACTTAAATATTCTAAATCTTTTTTTAAGAAGAACTTTTCTTATTGATTTTTCCAGGGAATTAATAAGCTTTTTTTCGTTTTTAGGAATTTTAAGGCGATGTATTTTTCCTTTTAAATATTTGAATTCTCTTGCTTTAGAGCCTGCAAAAATAAAATTACCCTTTGAAAGAATATTTACTTTTTGAAAATCATTAAGGGGACCTGAAGTTAAAATTATTGATTTTTTAATTTTTTCTGAAAATTTATAGAGAAAAAATGCGTTATAAACAGATTGGATAGATGATAAATAAGTTTCACAATAATTATTAATTGTTCCATCTCTATCTGTGATGAAAAAATCAATTTTTTGGTTTTTAAGATAATTTATTAATTTTTGACTTTGTTTTTTAAAATTTTTATGGATTTTTTTAAAATATTCTAAAAGAGCTTTCTCTCCTTTTTTTAAGAAAATAATGTCTTTTTCTAATTCTGAAATTTCATAATAGAGTTTAAAACTTAAATTAATTTGATTAGAAACAAGAATAAAATTACCGTTTTCTTTTTTAATAGATTTTAATCTTTTCAAATGAGAGTTAAGTGAGTCAATCAGCTTTTTTGGAGGTTTTTTGTCTTGAATTAATAAATTTAAAATCAATTCTCTAGTTTTTTTAAGGCTATTCATTTCTTGATAAAAGTCTTTGATGGTTGTTATTTTTGCTTTATCTTTCATCTTTTCTTTTGGGGTTTATTAATATATTTTTATTATATCAATAAAATTAAAATTTGTCCTTATCAAAAAAAGTCTTTAATGGGGTGGATTTTTTGTTTATTTTGAAGTAAACTAGAAACAAATAATAAATTGTATTTAGATTATTATGGATAAATGTTTAGAATTTGTTGAAAAGGAAAAAGAGATTTTAGACTTTTGGCAAAAAAATAAAGTTTTTGAAAAATCAATAAAACAAAGATCAGAAGACAAATCTTATGTTTTTTATGACGGACCTCCTTTTGCAACAGGGTTGCCTCATTATGGCCATATTTTAGCTTCTTTAATAAAAGATGCGGTCCCTCGTTATTGGGCAATGAGGGGTTTTCGGATAGAACGTGTTTGGGGATGGGATTGTCATGGTTTACCTGTAGAAAACTTAATAGAACAAGAATTAAATCTTAAAAACAAAAAAGATATTGAGGAAATTGGTGTTGATAAATTTAATCAAGCTTGTAAAGAAAGCGTTTTGCGATATGTTGATGAATGGAAAAAAGTTATTCCTCGAATCGGTCGCTGGGTTGATATGGAGCACTCATATAAAACAATGGATTTTAAATATATGGAATCTATTTGGTGGGTGTTTAAGCAGTTATGGGATAAAGGATTAATTTATGAAGGTTATAAAAGTATGCATATTTGCCCTCGTTGTGGCACGACACTTTCTAATTTTGAAGTTAGTCTAGGGTATAAAGAGACCAAGGATATATCAATTACTCTAAAATTTAAATTAAAAGACCAAGAAAATACTTTTATTTTAGCTTGGACAACAACTCCTTGGACTTTACCAGGCAATGTGGCTTTGGCAGTAGGGAAGGATATTGATTATGTAAAAATTCAAGTTGGGAATGAATACTATATTTTGGCAGAAAAAAGATTAGAAGTTGTTAAAGATGAGTACCGGGTTATAGAAAAAATTAAAGGTAAAGATTTAATTGGCCTTGAATATGAACCTTTATTTGATTATTTTAGTAAGCAAGATGCTTTGGAAAACAAACAAAATGGCTGGAAGATTTATAGTGGAGAATTTGTCTCTATTGAAGAAGGGACTGGCGTAGTTCATATTGCTCCAGCTTTTGGTGAAGACGACCTGGCTCTTGGAAGAAAAGAAAAATTACCCTTTATCCAACATGTTGGAGGAGATGGGTGCTTTATTAAAGAAGTAAGGGAATGGGCGGAAGAAGAAGTTAAACCTAAGGAAGACATATTAAAAACTGATAAAAAAATTATTCAATGGTTAAAAAACCAAGGTAAACTATTTAATCAGGAGGAAGTAGTTCATAAATATCCGTTTTGTTGGCGTTGCGATTCTCCTCTTCTAAACTATGCTACTTCTTCGTGGTTTGTAAAAGTGACAGCGATAAAAGATAAGATTATTAAGAATAATCAAAAGATTAATTGGGTTCCAGATCATATTAAAGATGGTCGTTTTGGTAAATTGTTAGAAGAAGCTCCAGATTGGTCAATTTCTCGTTCTCGTTATTGGGGAACGCCAATCCCTATTTGGCGATGTCAAAACGATAAAGGTCAAAATTGTGATAATATTAAGGTTATTGGCTCAGTTAAAGAATTAGAAGAGTTGAGCGGCAAAAAAATAGAAGATCTTCATCGTCCTTATATAGATGAAGTTACTTTTAAGTGTGAAAAATGTGGAGGAACAATGAAAAGAATCCCAGAAGTTTTAGATTGTTGGTTTGAATCAGGCTCAATGCCTTATGCTCAGGCTCATTACCCTTTTGAAAATAAAGAAAATTTTGAAAAGAATTTTCCAGCACAATTTGTTGCAGAAGGAATTGATCAAACAAGAGGTTGGTTTTACACTTTAATGGTTTTGTCTACTGCTTTATTTGACCAGCCAGCATTTCTTAATAATATTGTTAATGGCATTATTTTAACTGAAGATGGGCAAAAGATGAGCAAGCGTTTGAAAAATTACCCTGAACCAATGAAAATTATTGATAAGTATGGTGCTGATGCAATGCGACTTTATTTATTAAATAGTCCAGCAATTAAAGCTGATGATTTGTGTTTTTCTGAAAAAGGAGTAGATCAAATGCTTAAGAAAAATTTAATTATTTTATGGAACGTTTTTGGTTTTTACAAATTATACGCTTTAAAGACTAAAGAAAGTTTTCAAAAAAACCAATATCAGTCTTTGCATGTTTTAGATAAATGGATTTTATCTAAAATGAATGCTTTAAATAAAGCAATAACAGAAGCAATGGAAAAATATGATTTATCTCAAGCAGTAAAACCGATAGAACAATTTATTGACGATCTATCTATCTGGTATTTAAGAAGATCTCGTCAAAGATTTAAGGATACAGAAAACAGTCAAAAGGCTTCTCCAGTTTTAAAACACGTGCTTTTTACCTTAAGTAAATTAATTAGTCCTTTTGTTCCTTTTATAAGTGAGCAATTATATCAAAGTTTAAAAAATGAAGATGATTTAATATCAGTTCATCTTTGTGATTATCCAAAATTTGATGAAGAATTAATAGATAAAAAAATTGAAAAAGAGATGGAAATAGTTAGAGAAATCATTTCTTTAGCATTAGCAGAAAGAGCTCAAGAAGGGCTAAAGGTAAGACAACCATTAGGTGAATTAAGGATCAAGAATGATGAATTAAAAGATAAGGAAGAATTGTTACAATTAATTAAAGATGAAGTTAATGTTAAAAAAGTTGTCTTCGATGATAAATTAAAAAAAGAGATGGAGATTGATAAAAATATTACTCCAGAATTAAAAGAAGAAGGAATGATGCGCGAGGGTTTGAGACAAATTCAGGTTATTCGTAAAAAAGCTAATTTATTACCGACCGATGAAATAATTGTTTCTTTCCAAGGAGATGATTCAATATTGCAATTATTTAAAAAGAACGAAAATCAGATCAAAAAAGAATTAAAAATTAAAGAAATTAGTTGGAATAAAGTTAATAATTTTGAGTTTAAGAGTGATATATTTTTGGATAGTAACAACATTACGATTTTTTTAAAGAAGGTTAATTAGTTAAAATCCTTGCTCTCTAAGAGGCTTTATGTTAATCTTTTAAGGCTAAACTTAATAAATTTATTATTATGGGTGTTCCTGCACGTCATCATACTCGTTCTCGCGTTGATAAGCGTCGTTCTCACGCAGCTCTTAAGCCGCTTAGTTTAATAAAGTGTTCTCATTGTGGAGAAATGATTCCCTCTCACAAAATTTGTCCTTTCTGTGGTTATTATAAAGATAAAGAAGTTATTGATGTTTTTAAAGGATTAAATAAGAAAGAAAAAAAGCAGAAACAAAAAGAAATCGAAGAAGAAAAATAAAATTTAATTTGTTAATTTATGGGCTCTCGTCATCTTTCTCGTTCTATTGTTTTGCAGACACTTTATGAATGGGATTTTTGGGAAGGAAAGGGAACTGAGGTAGAAAAGATTTTTCAAAGAAATTTAAAATCCTTAGGGGACGGTTTATTTGATCAAAAATATCCTCAAGAACTTTTAAAAGGGGTTTTAGAACATTGGGACGAGTTGAATAAGCTAATTGTTTCAGGTGCTCCAGAGTGGCCATTAAACCAAATAAATGCTATAGACAGAAATATATTGCGAATTGGTATTTTTGAGTTATTATTCAGTGACTTAAAGGAGGTTCCTCCTAAGGTTGCTATTAATGAAGCAGTAGAATTGGCAAAGACTTTTGGAGGTGATTCTTCTCGTCGCTTTGTAAATGGAGTTTTAGGGACAGTTTACAGAGAGATGGAAGAAGTTTTTGATAAAAAAAAGAAAGATAATAATTAAAATGGATTTAGACTTTCATAAAATTGAAAAAAAATTAGGATTAAAATTCAATAATATAGATTTATTAAAACGAGCGTTAACTCATCGCTCTTTTTTAAATGAAAACAAGGAGTGGTTTAAAATAGGTCAAAATGAAAGATTAGAATTTTTAGGTGATGCAGTTTTTGGTCTTATTGCAGCAGAGTATCTTTTTAGAAAATATCCTAAACTTAAGGAAGGAGAATTAACTAGCTTAAGGGCAGCATTGATTAATAGTAATTCTTTGTTAGAAGTAGCTGATAAATTAGAAATTAAAAAATATCTTTTAGTTTCCAAAGGAGAAAAAAAAGAACTAAAGAAAGCTCATCCATATTTTCTAGCTAATGCAGTTGAATCAATTGTAGGGGCTATTTATTTGGACCAAGGGCTTGAGGAAACTAGTGAATTTATTGAAAAGCATATTTTAGTAAAAGCAGATCAAATTTTAAAAACTGGAAGTCATAGAGATTCTAAAAGTGTTTTTCAAGAAAAGAGCCAAGAACTTTTAGGAATTACTCCAATTTATAAATTTTTAGAATCTTGGGGACCAGATCACTCAAGGCAATTTAAAACAGGGGTTTATTTAAAAGAAAAATTAATTGCTGAAGGCGAAGGGTTTTCTAAGCACGAAGCTGAAACCAAGGCAGCTGAGAAAGCGCTTTTAAAAAAGGGATGGAAATAAAGTATTAAAGATTTAATTAACGTGTTTTTAAAGCAGATTATCTTAAAAAACTTTAAATCTTTTGCTGGAAAGACAGTTTTAGATTTCCCTGTTTTTTTTACAGCTATTGTTGGTCCAAATGGTTCAGGAAAGTCTAATATTGTTGATGCTATTCGTTGGGCTTTAGGAGAACAAAGTTTTAAAAATCTAAGAGCAGGTAAAGGGAGTGATTTAATTTTTTCTAGTAATAAAAAAAATTCTTCAGCTGGTTTTGCTGAAGTAGAATTAGTTTTTGATAATACGAAAGGGTTTTTCCCTTTAGAGTTTTCAGAAGTTAGCCTTTTAAGAAGAATTGATAAGGAAGATAATAATAGTTATTTCCTTAATCATCAGCCCTGTCGATTAAAAGATATTATTGAAACTTCAGCAGCGGCAAAGCTTGGCTTAAAAGGTTTTTCAATTATAAATCAAGGGTCAGTAGAAAATATTTTAAAAGTTTCTGCTCAAGAGAGAAGAATAATGCTTGAGGAGAATTTAGGTTTAAAAAATCTAGAGATAAAAAAAGAAGAAGCAAAAAGAAAATTAGAGAATACATTAATCAACCTTGATAAGATTCAATCTTTACGTCAAGAGGTTCTTCCTCATTTAAGATCTTTAAAACGGCAAGTTGTTCGATGGGAAAAAATGGAAAAGATGAAAGAGGAATTAGTTTTATTGGAGAAGAAATATTTTATTAATGTTTACAATCAAATTTTAAAAGAAAGAATTCAACCAAATGTTGATTTTAATAAAATAAAACAAGAGATAAAAAGTATAGAGAGATTTATTGAAGATGAAAGCAGGAAGATAGGATTATTAGATGAACAAAATGATAAAAGTTTAGAAATTGAAATCAGAAACTTAACTGGAGAAATTATTGAGCTTCAAAACAAAAAATCATCTCTGTTAAAAGATTTAGGGCAAAGAGAAGCTAGTAGTAATTTAGCTGTTGTTCGGGAGCCTTTAGAAAAAAAAGTTATTTCATTAAAAGAAGAATTACAGCTCTTATTGTCTTTTGTTGATTTAGAAAAAATTAAGCAGAAAATTCAAGTAATTATTAATGATATAGATTCTTTTATAAACCCTGAGGATAATTTAAGCGAGAAAAAAGAAGATGAAAAAGTTAAAGAGATTAAATCTATTCTAGAAAAAATTGATGTTGAAATCAATGGAAAAAACAGGCTATTAAATCAATTGCAAGAACAGCAAAACGCAAAGAGCTTAGATTTTAAATTAAAATTCAAAGAGATAGAATCTAAAAGAGCAGAAAAAGAAAGATTGTATCGGGAATTACAAAGAGAAGAAATATTAAATGAGAAATTTGAGCTTCATTTAGAAGATTTTAAGCGTCGATTAGAAGAATCAGGCTTTCAATTTGAAGAGATTAAACAAGATTATCAAGCTAATAAAGAAACTGAATTAATTTCGATGGAGGAATTTTCTGATTTAGAAAAAAAGATTATGAGAGGAAAACAAGGGTTAGCAGAAATCGGTGTTCAAGACCAGAACATTATAGAGGAATATAAAGAAGTTTCTGAGCGTTATGATTTTCTGACTCAACAAATTAGCGATTTAAATAAAGGCATGGAAGATCTAAAGGTTCTTATTAAGGAGTTAGAAGAGCAAATTGAAGGGAAATTCAATGAAGCAATAAAGAAGATAAACCATCAGTTCAATGATTACTTCCGATTAATATTTAATGGTGGTTCTGCTAGATTAATTCAAAGAAAAGAAAAAACAAACAATGATAACTTATCTTGGGGAGTTGATATTCAGCTTAATATTCCCAAGACTCAGTTAAAAGGATTAGAAATGCTTTCTGGAGGAGAGAAAACATTAGTAGCTATTTGTTTGCTTTTTGCTTTAGTAGAGCAATCAAAAATTCCTTTATTAGTAGTCGACGAGATTGATGCTGCTTTAGACGAGGATAATAGTCGACGTTTTTCTGAAATTTTAAAAGCTTTAAATAAGCAAACACAGTTTATTATAATTACTCATAATCGATTGACAATGAGTGCAGTTCAAGTTATCTATGGAATAACTTTATCATCAGATAATAGTTCCCAACTTCTTTCCTTAAAATTAGAAGAAGCTGAGGCTTTAGCAGAATAGGGTTGACTTTTAAATCTTACTAATTTATCATTAATCTATACAGTAGCTGATGAAATGAAGGGTCGACGGCTACTTAGTTATTAAATCAAGAAAATATTAATTCTGGTAATATGGTAGATTCACCTGTTGATCAAAAATTGCTTGAGTTTATAGTTAAAAGTGTTGTTAGCAATCCAGATGCAGTTCAAGTAGAAAGAAAAGTTGATGAAATGGGAGTGCTACTTTCTTTAAAAGTAGACCCTAATGATATGGCTCAAATCATTGGCCGCCAAGGTTCAATGGCTAAAGCCTTAAGAACTATTCTTAAAGTGGCTGGAGCTAAAAACAAAGCTCGAGTAAATCTCAAGATTGAAGAACCAGCTGGTTCTTCTAGAGAAAACCGAGAGGCAGAAAAAATGGCAGACGGTATTGTAGATGATTTGAAGATTTAACCCTTCGGTTGAAAACAATCAAAAATCGCGGTATTATTTATAACACCGCGATTTTTATTATTATGCGTTTTGATATTATTACAATTTTCCCAGAGATTTTTGATAGTTATTTTAGTACTTCTATTATTAAAAGAGCTCAAGCAAAAAAATTAATAGATATTAATATTCATAATCTTCGAGACTGGACGACTGATCGTCATCAAAGTGTAGATGACTCTCCTTATGGTGGAGGAAAAGGAATGATTTTTAAAGTTGAGCCTATCTTAAAAGCAGTTAAAAAAATTAAAAAAAAGGATAAAAAAGGCAATAAATGTCGAGTAATCCTTTTTTCTGCTAAGGGAAAAAAATTGAATCAGTCAAGAGTAAAAAAACTTTCTCAATATAATCAGTTAATACTTATTTGTCCGCGTTATGAAGGAGTTGATGAAAGAGTAGCAAAATACATTGCTGATGAAGAAATTTCAATTGGAGAATATGTTCTTACCGGAGGGGAGTTACCGGCAATGGTTTTAGTTGATGCTGTTAGTCGTTTTGTGCCAGGGGTTATTAAAAAAGAGTCACTTATAGAAGAGTCATTTTCCTTTACTTCTAAGTCTTCGAATAAAGAGTTTTTGGGAGAATACCCGCAATATACAAGACCAGAAATATTTTACCCTGAAAAAGATAAAAAAGTCGCTTGGCGAGTTCCAAAGATTTTGATTTCAGGAAATCATAAAAAAATTCAAGACTGGAAATTAAAACATTTTAAAAAAATCAAAAAGTAAAAAATAAAATGCTTATATATGATTATTCTTTATTTTAAAAAAGATAAACAAAAGCATGCAATTAAAGTAGAAAGAGGGGAAGAACTGCTTATTGCTCTTGACAAATTTTTAAAAAAGAATAGAATAAAATATGCGAGTATTAAAAACTGGCAATTAGAGTTTTTTCAAGAAAAAAGTATTATTTCTAAAAGAATCGCACAATCTATTTTACACGCTTTAAAAATTGCAACCTAGATATAGTTTAGGAAGTTTTTTATTTTTAATGTTTATTTAATGTCTAGCCAGCCAACAATAAAAAATTTTTCCCGTTATTCCCGGGAAATTTTAGAGGCACCGCGTTTGACCCAGTTTCAAACCGATTCTTTTAAATGGTTTTTAGAGACAGGGATTAAGGAAGTTTTTAAGGAATTATTACCGATAAAAGATTATACCAGAAAAGATTTAGAATTAGATTTTTTAGATTATTATTTAGAAGATCCAAAGATATCTGAAAATCAAGCAAAAGAGAAAGGTTTAAATTATGAGTCAACTTTAAGAGTAAAGTTAAGATTGACTCATAAAAAATCAGGCGCTGTTAAAGAACAAGAAGTTTATTTTGGAGAAATTCCCACAATGACTCCCAGGGGGACTTTTATTATTAATGGAGTTGAAAAAGTTGTTATCTCTCAAATAAATCGTTCTCCAGGGGTATATTTTTCTTTAGTAAACTTAAGAGGAAAAAGACTTTTTAATGCTAAATTAATTCCAAACCATGGGGCTTGGTTAGAAATTGAAACTGATAATGATGGAGTTATAAATGTAAAGATAGATCGAAAGAGAAAAATTGCAGTAACTACACTTTTGAGAATTTTTGGTTTAGAAAAAGATGAAGATATAAAAAAGATTTTTAAAAAAGAAGAAGAAAAATCATCAGTTAAGTATATTGAAAATACTTTAAAAAAAGATTTATCCTCAAATAAAGAGGAAGGTTATATTGAAATTTATAGACATTTAAGGCCAGGAGAATTAGCAACTTATGATAATGCTCATGATTTAATTAATAATATGTTTTTCAGACTTGATAGATATGATTTAGCTAGAGTTGGTAGATATAAAATTAATCAGCGTCTTGATTTAAATACCTCTTTTGAACAAAGAACTTTATCTCAAGAAGATTTGGTAGCTATTATAAAAGAAATTATTCATCTTAATAATGATGAAGAAGCCCTTGGTGACGATATTGATCATTTAGGCAATCGAAGGGTGAAAGCAGTAGGAGAAATTTTAACAGAAAGATTAAGAGTTGGTTTAATGAGAATGAGAAGAACCATTCAAGATAGAATGGCCATTTTGGATCCTGAAATTTTAACACCAGCGCAATTAATAAATCCTCATCAATTAGTAGCAGTGTTAAGAGAATTTTTTAATGTTTCTCAGCTTTGTCAATTCATGGAACAAATGAATATGCTTTCAGAGGTTGAACATAAGAGAAGAATGACTTGTATGGGGCCAGGAGGTTTAATAAGAGAAAGAGCTGGGTTGGAAGTTAGAGACATTCATGTAAGTCATTATGGTCGCTTGTGTCCTATTCAAACTCCAGAAGGGCAGAATATTGGATTAGTTCTTTCTTTGTCTCTTTATGCTAGATTAAATGAGTTTGGTTTTATTGAAACTCCATATATTAAAGTAAAAAACGCTCAAGTTAGTGGAGAAATAGTTTGGTTAAATGCTTTTGAAGAATCAAAATATAAAATTGCTCATGGAACAATTGATCTTGATGAGAAATGGAAAATAAAAGAAGAGTGGATTGGGGCAAGGGTAAAAGGTGAACCAACTTTAATTCAAAGCAATGAAATAGATTTAATGGATGTTTCTTGTCAGCAAATTATTTCAGTGGCAGTAAGTTTAATTCCTTTCTTAGAGCATGATGAATCTAATAGAGCTTTAATGGGGGCTAATATGCAAAGGCAAGCAGTTCCTTGTGTTAGAACTCAGGCGCCTTTAGTAGGGACTGGAATTGAATCTAAAGTTGCTCTTGAGTCAGGTCAATGCTTGATTAGCGAAGTAGATGGGGTTATAGATGAAGTTGATGCCAGTCATATTGCAATTAAAACGACCGAAGGAAAAAATAATAAAGTTTATGAATTAACTAATTTTGGTCGTAGTAATAAAAATAGTTGGTTAATGCACAAACCAATTGTTAAAAAAGGAGATAGAGTAAAAAAAGGAGATATTCTAGCTGATGGAGCTGCTACAGAAAATGGTGTTTTAGCTCTTGGTCAAAACCTTCTTGTTGCTTTTATGCCTTTTTTTGGGTCAAATTATGAAGATGCAATTGTAATTTCAGAAAGAGTATTAAAAAATGATAATTTTACCTCAGTTTATTTAGAAGAATTTACTTGTGATGTAGTGGAGACTAAATTAGGCCCAGAAGTAACTACTCGAGATATTCCTAATGTTTCTGAAGAAAAATTAAAGAACTTAGATGAAGAAGGTATCGTTAGGGTTGGAGCTGAAGTAAGAGGAGGAGATCTTTTAGTAGGAAAAATTTCTCCTAAAGGCAAGGCAGAATTAACCTCAGAAGAAAGATTGTTACAAGCAATTTTTGGAGAGCAAATGAAAGATATTAAAGACAGTTCTTTAACTTTAGAGCCTTCTCGGCAAGGAAGAGTAATAAGAACAAAAATTCTTTCACGAAAAGATGGAGATAAATTAAATGTTGGTGTAATAAAAAGAATAAGTGTAGAAATTGCTGAATTAAGAAATATTATGGCTGGAGATAAATTGGCTGGACGCCATGGAAATAAAGGAGTTATTTCTGTTATTGTTCCAGAAGAAGATATGCCTTACTTAGAGGATGGAACTCCAGTTGATGTAATTTTAAATCCCTTAGGAATTGGTAGCCGAATGAATTTGGGACAAGTTTTTGAAAATCATTTAGGATTAGCAGCTCATAAATTAGGATATCGAGCAGTCACTCCTTCTTTAGATGGAGCCACTGAAGAAGATATTAAAAATGAATTAGTAAAAGCAGGTTTACCAGAAGATGGCAAAGTTGTTTTATATAATGGAAAAACAGGAGAATCATTTGATAAAAAAGTAGCTGTTGGCATGATGTATATTATGAAATTAGAGCACATGGTTAAAGACAAAGTTCATATGCGAGCCATTGGTTCTTATTCTTTGATCACACAGCAACCTTTGGGAGGAAGGGCTCATCATGGAGGCCAAAGACTTGGAGAAATGGAAGTTTGGGCTTTAGAAGGATATGGCTCTGCTTATACTTTACAAGAAATGTTAACTATTAAATCAGATGATGTTTTAGGAAGAGGCTCGGCATATGAGGCAATTATAAAAGGAGAAAAAATAAAAAGCCCAAATATTCCTGCTGCTTTTAGTGTTATCCTTAAAGAATTACAATCTCTAGGTTTGTCAGTCAATCTTATTGGAGTTAAAACAGTTGATGAAAAGAAAAATTTGATAGCTGATGAAGAAAAAAATAAATAGATAATTTATATGAAACAAGATGCAGAGGTAAAAATCAGTGATTTTGAAGCCCTAGGATTAAAGATAGCTTCTCCAGAAGAGATTTTGTCATGGTCATATAATGAAAATACAAAATCTTATGGAGAGATTACTAAAGCAGAAACGATTAATTATCGAACTCAAAAGCCAGAAAAAGAAGGTTTATTTTCTGAGCAAATTTTTGGTCCAGTAAAAGATTATGAATGCGCTTGTGGAAAATATAGAGGAGCTCATTATAAAGGAATAGTTTGTGACCGTTGTGGAGTAGAGGTAACTCGTTCTTTTGTCCGGCGTGAAAAAATGGGGCATATTAAATTAGCAACTCCAGTTGTTCATATTTGGTTTTTAAGAAGCATTCCTTCAAGAATTGGATTAATGTTAAACACTCCAATGCTTGCTTTAGAAAGAGTTATTTATTATAACAGTTATATTGTCACTTCAGTTGATGAAGAAGCAAAGAAAAGGACTTTAGAGGAAATTGAGTCAGAATATCAATCAAAATTAAAAAACTGGCCTTCTAAAAAGAAAAAGGAATTAAGTGATTCTCGTAATCAAGCAAAATCAGAATTAGATTCGATAAAACCAAAGGCTATTTTTTCTGAAGTTGATTATATAAGTTTATCTAGAAAATATGGTGAAGTTTTTACAGCAGAAACAGGTAGCGAGCCAGTAAAAAGATTTTTAGAACAAATAGATTTAAAAAAATTAGTAAAAGAGTTGGAGAAAGAAATAGATAAAAAATCTGCCAAAAAATCTCCGGCTAAAAATATTGATAAAAAGATTCTTGCTCGTTTAAAATTAGCAAAAGGTTTTTTGAATTCTCAATCACGTCCAGAATGGATGTTTTTAACAGTGCTTCCTGTTTTACCACCAGATTTGAGACCAATGGTTCAATTGGATGGAGGAAAATTTGCTACTTCTGATCTTAATGATCTTTATCGCCGGGTGATTAATCGTAACAATCGTTTAAAAAAATTATTAGAACTTAAGGCTCCAGAAGTAATTGTTAAAAATGAAAAAAGGATGCTACAGGAAGCAGTAGATGCATTAATTGATAATTCAATTAGAAAAACATCTGGAACTACTCCAATGCATTCAGCTCAGCATCGTCCTTTACGATCTTTAGCTGATATTTTACAAGGGAAACAAGGTCGTTTTCGTCAAAATCTTCTAGGGAAAAGAGTTGATTATTCAGGTCGCTCAGTTATTGTTATTGGACCAGAATTAAAAATTCATGAATGTGGTCTTCCTAAAAAAATGGCCTTAGAGTTGTTTAAGCCTTTTGTTGCTGGAGAGTTAATAAAAAGAGAAATTGTTTTTAATCCCAGGGCAGCTAATCGTTTAATAGAAGAAGGGCCAGATGTTGTTTGGGAAATTTTAGAAAATATAGTAAAAGATAAGTATGTTCTTCTCAATAGGGCACCAACTCTTCATCGATTAAGTATTCAAGCTTTTAAACCAAAATTAGTTGAAGGGTTAGCTATTCAAATTCCTGCTTTAGTAACACCTCCTTTTAATGCTGATTTTGATGGAGACCAAATGGCAGTTCATCTTCCTTTATCAGAAGAAGCTCAAAGAGAAAGTAAAGGAAGAATGTTGGCGAATTTAGGATTATTAAAACCAGCTAATGGTGAACCAGCGATGTTGCCTCGACATGAAATGGTGGCAGGTATCTATTGGTTAACAATGAAAAATGAAGAAAAGATAGAAAAAGAAATCCCGATGAATAAAATTTTTTCTAGTCCTAGGGAGGCTTTGTTAGCTTACGAATATCAAAAGGTTAGTCTTCAGGAAGCAATTAAAGTTCGTCTTCCAAAAGAAAATAATGAATTAGTTATTACCACAGTTGGTAGAATTATTTTTAATGAAGTATTACCAGAAAATTTTCCATTCTTTAATGATCAGTTAACAACAAAAGAAATCAAGCAAATTACAAAAGAAATTATTCATCATTACGATGATTTTAAAAAGAGTGCTGAAGTTTTGGATGCTATAAAAGAATTAGGTTTTTATTATGCAACTTTATCTGGTGTGTCTTGGGGGCTTAGCGATCTAAAGGTTCCTAAAGAAAAGCAGTCTATTTTAGATGAAACTTCAAAGAAAGTAGAAGAAATTATTAATCAGTATGAAGAAGGGCTTTTGACTTCAAAGGAAAGGAAAACTTTGACTGAAACTCAATGGAGGCATGCAGTTAATCAAATTTCAAGCTTGGTTCCAAATGCTTTAGAAAAAGAAGATTCGATCTACATATTTTTCAATTCTGGCGCTAAAGGGAATTGGGGAGTTGCTTCTCAGATCATGGGAATAAAAGGATTAGTTGTCAATCCTCTTGGCCGTTTGATTGAAATGCCTATTTTATCTTCTCACCAAGAAGGATTTAATGTTCTTGAGTATTTTGCTGCTTCTCATGGAGGAAGAAAAGGTTTAGCAGATACTGCTTTAAAAACTTCTTTTGCTGGTTATCTTACTAGGAGATTGGTAGATGTTGCTCAAGATATTCTTGTGCAGGAAGAAGATTGTCAAACTAAAAAGGGTTTGATTGTTAGTAAAAAAGAGTGTAAAGAAGAGGGTGATAATTTTGAAAGAAAAATTTGGGGAAGATATTTAGCTCAAGATGCCGTTGATGAAAAAGGGAAGATTGTTTTAAAAGCAGGAGAATTAATTGATGAAAAGAATATTGAAAAAATATTAGATTCTTCAGTTGAAATAGTAAATATTCGCTCTCCTTTAACTTGTGAGAGCTTGAATGGTGTTTGCCAAAAATGTTATGGACTTGATCTAGCTTGGAGAAAACCAATTGATAAAGGAGAAGCAGTAGGAGTTATTGCTGCTCAATCAATTGGAGAACCAGGAACTCAGCTAACCTTAAGAACTTTTCATACCGGTGGTGTTGCCCAAGCAATTGATATTACTCAAGGTTTACCTCGAGTAGAAGAAATTTTTGAAGCACGTATTCCTAAAGGAGAAGCACCAATTAGTGAAGTTGAAGGAACTGTGATGGAAATAAACAAAATAAATCATCAAAAGATAATTCAAATCAAACCCAAAGAAAAGAAATCTCGTTTAGTTGAATATGCAGTTCCAGAGGTAGTCACTTTATGGGTTAAAAAAGGAGATACTGTAAAAAAAGGAGATCAACTTTGTGAAGGAAATGTTAATTTAAAAAAACTTTTAAAAGTTTCTGGAAGGGAAGTTTGCCAGCAGCATATTTTAAAGGAAGTAAAAAAGGTTTATAAAATCGCAGGAGAAGATATTAGTGATAAACATTTTGAAATTATTGTTAAACAAATGTTTTCTCAGGTTAAAATAGTTAATAAAGGAGATAGTGAATTTATTCCTGGTGAGATAGTTCCTAAGAAATCTTTTCAAGAAACAATTCAAAAAATGAAGGAATTAAAAAAACAACCACCCAAAGCAGAAGAAATATTAATGGGTGTAAAGAATGTTGCTTTAAATTCAGAAAGTTTTCTTTCAGCAGCTTCGTTCCAAGAAACTTCTCGAATATTAATTCGCGCAGCACTTGAAGGCCAAAAGGATTATTTGAAAGGCCTTAAAGAAAATGTGATTATTGGTAGATTAATTCCTGCAGGAACAGGATTCAGAGAAAAACCAAAATTATTAAATTAATTAACGTAGTGAAGATAAAACAATCAAAAAATTCATTGCCTCAACATATCGGCATTATGATTGATGGAAATCGTCGTTGGGCAAAGGCAAGAAAAATTTCTAGTTTTTTTGGTCATAAAAAAGGAATTGAAAGAGTCATTGAGACGATAGATTATGCTTTTACTAAAAAAATTAAAGTTTTATCTTTATATGGTTTTTCTACTGAAAATTGGAAAAGATCAGAAGAAGAAGTTAGCTATCTAATGAATCTTTTTACTGAATTTGCGAGAAAGTATGCTCCTTCTTTTAAGAAAAAAGGAATTCAATTTCGTCATTTGGGTAATATGGAAAAACTACCTAAAACTCTTCAAAAAGAATTAAAGAAGGCTCAAAAATTGACGAAAAATAATAATAAAATGTTTTTGAATATTGCCTTAAGCTATGGAGGGAGAGACGAAATAGTAAGAGCTGTTCAAAAAATTATTAAAAAGAAAATATCAGCTGATAAAGTAAATGAAAAAGTGATAATGAATAATCTAGATACTAAAGGATTACCAGAAGCGGATTTGATCATTAGAACTTCAGGTGAAATGCGGCTTTCTAATTTTTTGCCTTTTCAGGGAACTTATGCAGAATTATATTTTCCAAAAATTTGTTGGCCAGATTTTAATAAAAAACAATTTGACCTTGCTTTAAAGGAATTTCAAAGAAGACAGCGTCGTTTTGGAAAATAGACAAAATTGTTGTATAATTAAAACAATGGAAAAAGAAACACGAAAACTTTTAACGGTTTTTCTTATTATTGGAATCACTGGTTCCTTTGTGTTTGGTTTTCTTGGTGGTATTTTTTCCTTAAATTATTTAAATAAGGAACTGTTTTCAGAAAAAGAAAATCAAACGGAGGTTGTTTTAGGAAAAAGTGATTATGAGGAAAGAGTAATTCAAGTAATTCAAGAAAGTGACGATTCAGTGGTAAGCGTGATTGCAACAAAAGACTTACCAGTGATTGAAGAATATTATATTGATCCATTTGAAGAGTTTGATTATCTTGGTCCCTTTGATTTCTATTTTCAAATTCCTCAATATCGCCAAAAAGGAACTGAGCCTCAGGAAGTGAGTTCTGGCAGTGGATTTATTATTGATTCTCATGGTTATATAATTACCAATCGTCATGTGGTTGAAGATACAGCAGCTAGCTATACAGTTTTGATGAATGATGGGAAAAAATATCCGGCTGAAGTAATTGCTCGTGATACGATTGAAGATTTTGCCATTTTGAAGATAGAGAAAACAGGTTTAAAATCCTTACCATTAGGTGATTCTAGTAAAATTCTTTTGGGCCAAACGGTTATTGCAATTGGCAATGCTTTAGGTGAATTTCAGAATACTGTTTCTCATGGAGTAATTTCTGGCTTATCTCGTTCAATTCAGGTAAATGATAGTTATGGTCAAGGTATTATGCTTAATGATGTTATTCAAACAGATGCTGCGATTAACAAAGGTAATTCTGGCGGTCCTTTACTTAATCTTAATGGTGAGGTAATAGGGGTGAATACAGCGATGGTTTCCGGCGCTCAAAATATTGGATTTGCAGTTCCAATTAATAAAATTAAAAATGTAGCAGAACAAGTAATAGAAACAGGAGAAATTAAAATTCCTTATTTAGGAATAAGATATGTTCTAATAAATTCAGCAATTCAAGAAGAAAGAAGTTTATCAGTTAATTATGGAGCTTTGTTATTAAAAGGAGAAAATGATGAACCAGCAGTAGAAGAAGGCTCAGCTGCTTGGCAAGCAGGGCTTCAAGAAGGAGATATAATTTTAGAATTTGATAATCAAAAGATAGATCAAAATAATCATTTAGCAACTTTAATTAGGCAATATAATATCGGAGACACAATTGTCTTAAAAATATTACGAGATGATCAAACTTTTACTAAGGAGGTTGTTTTAGGGGAGCATTTAATGGATTAATTTCGGAAAACTTTATTAAACTAATTATTTAAGAAAATGTCTTTAGGAAGATTCACTTCAAAAGCTCAGTCGGCAATAGAAAAAGCTCAACAGATGGCTTTAGAAAGAAATCAAGGAGAGATGCGCGCTCTTCATCTTTTATATGTCTTATTAGATGAAAGTGGCTCTGGAGTAAGAGAGATATTAGAACAAATAATGGATGTTGATGTTGGTAGCCTTCTCAAGGAAACATTAGAGGAGATTATAAAATTACCAAGAATCTTTAATGTTGGTAGTGGTTTTGGTCAAATGTATCTTTCTCAAGAAATGATGCAAATGGTAGAAGTAGCAGCAAAAAAAGCTATTGAAGACAAGAATGAATATATCTCACCTGAATATTTATTTTATGGAATTCTAGCAACTAAAAATTCCACCCAAGAATTAATTAATAAATACAATATTAAAAAAGATAATTTTCTAGAAGCTCTTAATCAATATACCAAAGGAGAAAAAATAGTTGATGAATTTCAAGAAGCAGGAACAGCAATAGAAAAATATACTCAAGATTTAACTCAACTAGCTGAAGAGAATAAGCTTGATCCAGTTATTGGTAGAGAAGAAGAATTAAGGCGAGTAATGCAAATTTTATCTCGGCGTACTAAAAATAATCCAATTTTAATTGGAGAAGCAGGAGTTGGAAAAACAGCTATTGTTGAAGGGTTGGCTCAGCGAATTTCTTCTAGTGAAGTTCCTGAGAGCCTAGTCAATAAAAGAATTATTTCTTTAGATTTAGGGGCTTTAATAGCTGGTACTCGTTTCCGTGGAGAATTTGAAGAAAGATTAAAGAATTTATTAAAAGAAATTAAAAAAGCTGGAGATATTATTATATTCATTGATGAGGTTCATACTTTAGTTGGAGCTGGGGCAGCTGAAGGGGCAATTGATGCTTCAAATTTATTAAAGCCAGCTTTAGCCAGAGGGGAGCTAAGAGCGATAGGAGCGGCTACTTTTAAAGACTTTAGAGAATATATTGAAAAAGATTCTGCTTTAGAGCGTCGTTTTCAGCCGATTTCTGTAGAAGAACCGTCTTTTGAAGAAGCAATAGAAATTTTAAGAGGATTAAAATCTAGATATGAAACTCATCATGGTTTAAAAATTTCTGAGGAAGCTATCGTAACAGCAGTTCAGTTATCGAGTCGTTATATTACTTCACGTTTTTTACCAGACAAAGCAATTGATTTAATAGATGAAGCTGCTTCAGTCTTAAGCTTAGAGATTGGTAGTATTCCTTTGCTGATTAGTGATTTGAAAAATAAAATAAAATCTTTAGAGCTAGAGCAGCAAGCAATAAAAAGGGACAATGGAAAAAAGAAAAAGAATTATCAAAATAAAAAGTTAGAAAATGAATTGAAAGCATTAAAGAAAAAATTCAAAGTGCTTAATCTTAGATGGCAGAAAGAAAAAGAGGTGTTTACTGAAGTAGGAAAGATAAAGAAAAACATTGAACAATTATACAAAGAATCTCAAGAGTATGAAAAAGCAGGCCAATTAGATAAGGTAGCAGAGATTAATTATGGAAAAATTCCTCAATTAAAAAAAATGCTTAAAGCGAAAGAAAGAGAATTAGAAAAAATGCCTGAGAAAGAAAGGTTTTTAAAGGAAGAAGTAATGGCTGAAGATATTGCTAGAGTGGTGTCTAATTGGACAGGGGTTCCAGTGGCAAGAATGCTAGAGGAAGAAAGCAAAAAATTAATGCGAATAGAAAAGGAGTTAACAAAAAGAGTTGTTGGTCAAGAAGAAGCTGTTCATGCAATAAGTAGAGCAATTAAAAGGGCTAGAGCTGGTATTTCAGAAGAAGAAAGACCAATTGGATCATTTATGTTTCTAGGTCCAACTGGAGTAGGGAAAACAGAGCTTGCTAGAGCTTTAGCAGAATTTATGTTCTCTAATGAAAAAGCAATGATTAGAGTTGATATGTCAGAGTATATGGAAAAACACAGTGTTGCTCGCTTGATTGGCTCGCCTCCTGGATATGTTGGCTATGAAACCGGTGGTCAATTAACCGAAGCAGTAAAACATAGACCATATAGTTTGATTTTATTTGATGAGATAGAAAAAGCGCATCCAGAAGTGTTTAATATTCTTTTGCAAATACTAGATAATGGTCGTTTAACTGATGGTAAAGGAAGAGCAATTAATTTTAAGAATACGATTATTATTATGACTTCTAACTTAGGAGGTGAATATATTCACGAAATGGCTTCTTTAGGTTTTACTATGAACAAGAAAAATAGATTAGAGCAGCAGAAGGAAGAATTAAAAGAGAAAATCCATGAATCTTTAACAGAAAGATTTCGCCCAGAGTTTCTTAATCGAATAGATGAAATTATTATCTTTAATTCATTAAGCAGTCGCGATATAGAAAAGATAGTAGACTTACAAATAGAAAAAATAAATCATCGGTTGTCTGATAAAAAGATTTTTATTCAATTAACTCGAGAAGCTAAAAAATATTTAGCTCAAAAAGGATTTAGTCCAGATTATGGAGCTCGTCCTTTAAAAAGATTGATTGAGAAGGAGATTCTTGATCATCTAGCTGATGAAATTATTATTGGAGAGATAAAAGAAGGAAAAAAGATCTCAGTTGGTTTTAAAAAAGATAGCTTAAGTTTATGTCAAAGATAAAGAATTTTTTTTCTTCTTTAGAACTTAAGGCATTTAGTTTTTTTCTTATTTACTCTAGTTTTCTTTTGGGGAGTGTTATTTTTTCTTTGCGCTTTGTTTACGCTATTTTAATTGGTTTATTAATAATTTTTCTTTGGAAAGCCCTTCTAGGAATGTCTTGGGTTAATTTTTATTTTATTTTTTTATGTTTTTTAGAGGCTAATATTATAAATTCTTTTATTAAGCCATTGTGGGCTATAATTTTCATTTTATTATTTTTATTCTTTTTTTGGAAAAGATGTTTTTCAGATGAAATAAAAAACCATAGCTTTCGGGGCAATGGTAATAAATTAATTTCTTTTGCTTCTTCAGAAAAATCAAAATACTGGCGAGCAATTATTTTTTACTATCTTTTTTTAGGCTGGATAGTAATTTCTTATGGTTCTTATTTTTTCCTAAATTATTCTTTTGGTGTTAGCTTTTTAATATATATGCTAGGATTAACGCTTTTTTCTTATTTGTATTTTCTTTTCTTGAATATTTCTTTTTTAAATTTTTGGCTCTCTTTTTTAGTTTTAATTTTAATTAATTCAGAGTTTTTCTTTTTATTAAATTATCTTTCCTTAAGCGTTTTGTATTTAAGTATTCTATCGCTTTTGGTTTTTCGTCTTTTTATTTATCTTTACAAAAATAAATATTTTTTAATTGTTCCTCTATTATAGGAAAAATATCTTTTATTGCTTGATTTTCTTGAGGGCTTAAATTTTTAAGAACCAATTCCTCTGCTTTTTTATTTTTCAAGAAAGGAGAGCGAGCCCCGATTCTTATTCGATTAAAATTCTTTGATCGTAGATGCTTAATAATAGATTCAATTCCTTTATGACCAGCTGATCCTCGGCCATAACTTATTTTAAAATTACCTATACTGATATCAGTATCATCGTGAGCAATATAAATATTTTGAAGAGTTAAAGAATAAAATTTTTTAAGTAAGTTTAAAGCTTTTCCTGATTCGTTCATAAAAATTAAGGATTTAGCTAAAATTATATTCTGATCATTAATATTAATTAAGCTAATATTGGCAAAGCATTTCTTATTTTCTTTCCAATCATTTCCTTGCCATTTATTTGCTAAATAATCAATAAAATGATAGCCAATATTATGAAGATTGTTTTTATAAGATGGTTCAGGATTTCCTAGTCCAATGATCAAAATGGAATTATTTTTTGTATTATGATAAGTCATAGTGTATTAAAAAGAAATTTTTTCTTTTATGTAATTTTGAATTTCTTGATATTCTTCAAAGCCTTTTTTAGGAATTAAAACATAAACATCTTGCTCAAAAGAGGGATCAAAAAAAGTTGTAGTTTGTAATAGTTCGTCAGGGGGTCGATTAGTAATTCTAATATATTCTATTTGATCAGCAGAAATATCTTTTACAAGATTAAAAATTTGCCAAAGAGCATTAAAATCTAAATCAACAATAAAGTGGTTATTAAGAGATTGCCATATTTTGAGCCAAGTCATTAAGTTCCAGATATCTGCTAATTTACTTAATTTATCCTTTAAAGCGGCAATTATTAATTGTTGGTGTTGCATTCTATTAAAATCTCCTTCAGGGGCATAACGAGTTCTAACAAACTTAATGGCTGTATCTCCGTCTAGGTGTCGCCACCCAGCAGCTAGATGAAAAATTTCAGATGGATTATGAGGATTAACTAGCTGAGGGTCAAAAATATCTTGTTCTAACCAAATATCTATTCCACCAATAGCATCTATTAATTTTCCGAATCCTTCTAATTCTAAAATTACAGTGTGATCAATTTTGAGTCCCGTTATCTCTTCTGCCTTTTGACTTATTAAATTAGAATCCGTTGCCTTAAGAAAGGTTCTGCCTTTATTTTCTAGTGCATAAAGATTATTAATTTTCATTTCTTGAGAGAGATTTGGTATTTGAATCCATAAATCTCTTGGGATAGAAATCATGGCAATTTTTTTAGCATCAGGAGCAAGATGAATAACAAAAATGCTATCAGTTAGAAACGATCCTCGAGATTCTTCGCCGACAATCCCTAAAAAAAGAATGTTTAAAGGAGGGTTTTTTGATTCTAGTAAATTATTAGCAGAGTCTCCTTCTAAAAAATTAGATGAAAAATGATATTCTTTTGATTCTATTTGACTAAAGAATAAAAAAAACAGCGCTAAAATTATGCTAACGATAATTATTCCAAGAGCTGCTTTTTTAAGAGGAAATTTCATGTTTATTTAATTTACCATATTTGCTTTCATGGTTCAATTGTGGTATTATCCTTAAGATATTTATACTCGATATGTGGCGAAAAATTTTTTGGGAAAATCTAGAAATGATATTCATTGCTATTCTTATAGTTGTTCCTATAAGATATTTTTTAATTCAACCATTTATAGTTCATGGAAGCAGCATGGAACCAAATTTTAATACACAAGACTATCTTATTATTGATGAATTAACTTATCGTTTTCGTAATCCTAGTAGATATGAGGTAATCGTTTTTAAAGCTCCTAATCATCTTGATCAATATTATATTAAAAGAGTTATTGGTTTACCATTTGAAACTATAGAAATTAAGAATGGTCAAATAACAATAACCAATACTGAAGGAGGATCTTTTTCTCTTCAGGAAGATTTTCTTCCAGAAGGCGTTAATACTGCTGGAAGTCTTGAGCTAACGCTTAATAAAAATCAATATTTTGTCTTGGGTGATAATCGTGTAGCTTCTTATGATTCTCGGAATTGGGGTCCGGTAGAAGAGAGTTTAATAATAGGTCGGGTTTGGCTCCGTCTTTGGCCTTTTCAAAAAATAGTTGCTTATGGTTTATAAAAAAGGAATAAAAAAAGATAAAAAACTTTCAATTAAAAAAGGGAAAAAAACAGTTCAAACTCTTCGTGGAATGAAAGATGTTTTAGCAAAAGATTGGTTTTATTATGATTTAATCTTAAATAATGCTAAAAAGATTTTTGAATTTTATAATTTTCAAAGAATAGAAACCCCTATTCTAGAAAAAGCAGAATTATTTGAAAAAGGAGTAGGTGAAAAAACAGATGTTATTGAAAAGGAAATGTATATTTTGAAAGCAAAAGAAAATAAAGAATTATTAGCTTTACGCCCAGAAGGAACTGCTTCTATAGTAAGATCTTATATAGAAAAAGGAATGTTTAATTTAACCCAGCCAGTAAAATTTTATTATTTTGGTCCTTTTTTCCGTCATGAGAAACCTCAAGCTGGACGTTATCGTCAATTTTATCAATTAGGAGCAGAGATGATTGGAGGAGGAGATGTAGTTGCTGATGCAGAAATTATTCTTCTTTCAAAACTTTTTTTAGAGAATTTAGGTTTTTCTAAAAAAAATATTTTCTTGCTTATAAATAGTATTGGTTGTCCAAATTGTCGACCTCTCTATATAAAAGAATTAAAAAAATATTACAAAAAACTAGACAAACAAATTTGTTCTGATTGTCGTCGAAGGATAAAAGAAAATCCCTTGAGGGTATTGGATTGTAAAAATGAAAAGTGTTCTCTTGTTAAACAAGGAGCACCTCCTATTTTAGACTATCTTTGTCCAGAATGTCGCGATCATTTTAAAGCTCTTCTAGAACTTCTTGATTATTTGAATATTCCATATATTTTAGATAAAACCTTAGTTCGAGGGTTGGATTATTACACAAAAACTGTTTTTGAATTTTGTTTAGAGAATGAAACAGGTAGGATCTCTTTAGGTGGAGGAGGTCGATATGATGAACTAACAGAAACCATAGGAGGAATTAAAAAACCAGCAGTTGGTGTAGCTTTTGGTGTTGAAAGATTAATGCAAGAGATGGTTCGGCAAGGTAAAAAATTTAAACCAACTGTTCCAAAAGTTTTCTTAGTTCAAATTGGAGAAGCGGCACAAAAAATGTCTTTTAAGATTTTAGAACAATTTCGCAAAGAAAAGATTTTGCTAGGGGAAAATTTAGGTAAAGAAAATTTAAAATCACAATTAAAAATAGCTGATCGTCTTGGGGTAAAATATGTTTTGATTCTTGGACAACAAGAGGTTCTAGATGGTATGATAATTTTAAAGGATATGAATTCAGGTCTTCAAGAATTAATTCCCTGGGAGAAGATAGTCTCAGAAGTTAAAAAAAGATTAAAAAACTAAAAAATTAATTTTTAAAAGTTATTTATAAATTATGCCAATTACAGTAAAAAGAAGGAGGGGTGAAAATTTAAATTCTTTTCTTAGTCGTACTTTTAAGGTAATAAAGAAAAGTGGAATTCTTTTAGAAGCTCGGAAAAGAAAGTCTTATGTTTCTAAGCCTAATAAAAGAACAGAGAAATCCTCAGCCCTTCATAAAAAAAAGGTGCTTCAAGAAGTAGAAAGAAAAAGAAAGAAAGGTATCCTTTAAAGTTAATGATTCCCAAAACTGAAATTTTAATATATAATTTAGTAAAGAAAGAAATTCCTTCCCAGAGATTTTTTCAGAAATTGGTTGAGAAAAGCTTAGTAGTTTTGGGTGAAAAGAAAAAAGTAAATTTATCATTAATTTTTATTGATGCTCAAGACAGTAAAAGACTTAATAATTATTGGCGCAATAAAAATATCGTTGCTTCGGTTCTTTCATTTCCTTTTCATCAAAGCTTTCCAGTAAAAATTAAAGAAAAAGAAAAGGTTCTTGGGGATATTTTTCTTTGTCCTGAAAAAATAGAAAACCAAGCTCGAGAATTTAAAATTTTACTTCCTTCCTTCTATACAAAAATAGTAATTCATAGTCTGCTTCATCTCTATGGATATACTCATGAAAAAGAAAAAGATAGTAAGAAGATGGAGCGTTTAGAAAATAAAATTCTTAGATTTATTAATAACAAATAACATGAAATCTCCTTTTTTAGCCATAGACTTAGGTTCATCAAGCATCAAGGCATTGGTTGCTAAAATTGATGATCAAGGTTGGAAAATTGTTTTGCCAACTTGTAGAAAATCAAGAGGGATCAAAGAAGGAGTAATAAATAATTTAGAAGAAGCTACTGAAGAGCTTGATAATCTAATGATGGAAATAGAGTCAACACTTAAAAATGTTGTTTTTAAAGAAGCAGCAACTGGTGTTGGAGGGTCTCATCTGGAAACTCGTCTTTCTAAAGGAGTAGCAGTTGTTTCTCGTCCTGATCAAGAAATATGTGAAGATGATATACAAAGAGCAAATAAAGCAGCTGAAGCCTTTGCTCTTCCTTCTAATAGGAGCTTAATTGATACTGCTTTGAGAAGCTACATTGTTGATGGAGTGGCAAAAGTAAAGAATCCAATAGGAATGAAAGGATTAAAGATAGAAACAGAGTGCCTTTTGATTGATGCCTTTACTCCTTTTGTTAGCTCTATTGATCGTTTAGGGGAAATGGTTAATTTAAAATTTAATCCTAAATTCGTTCTTCCTTATGCTGGAGCTGAAATAGCTCTTACTCCCCAAGACAAAGACTTAGGGGCTCTAGCTTTAGATTTAGGAGCTGGTACTACTAGTCTTTGTGTCTATGAAAATAATGAAATTCTTGATTTAAAAGTTTTTCCTGTCGGGGGGAATGCTATTACTAATGATATTGCAGTTGGTTTAAAGACAAGCGTTGATATAGCAGAAAAAATAAAGCTTAATGAAGGATTAGCTTCTAGAAAAAAAGTAGCAAAAAATGATAATATTGATTGGGCTTCTTATTATGAAGAAGATATATCAGGCGATAAGGTGAGTAAGAAATTTTTAGCTGAAATAATAGAAGCTCGTCTTTCTGAGATATTTGATTTAGTAGCAAAAAGATTAAAAGAAATAGATCGTTTTGAAAAATTACCTGGTGGGATAGTTATTTATGGAGGAGGTGCAAAAATGCCTTTTATTACAGAGTTGGCAAAAGAAAGGCTCAATCTTCCTGTTAGAGTAGCGAAGCCAGAGATTGATTGGTATAAGGACTCTCCAGATCTTAGTTTTGTTCCTGCTTTAGGTCTTTTATCTCTAAAATTTCAAAACCAGAGACCAGGAATCTCTTTGCCTTCAGGAGAAGGGGCAATGCAAAAATTGATCAATTTTTTTAAAAATTCATTTTCTATTTAATTTAGTGAGTATGAAGAAAAAAAATACAAGGAAAATTCTTAAAAAGAATAATCCTATTAAAAAAACAAAAAAAGTAAAGCCTCGAAAGAAAACAAGTTCGAAAAAAAAAGAAAAGAAAGCTTTTTTAGTTCAAAAAAAACCAAAGGCAAAACAAAAGGAAAAAAAGTCACCTCTTAATAAGAGTATTTGTGTTAAGATAATAGGCGTTGGAGGGGCTGGTGGAAATGTTATTGCTAGGATGAAAGAGAAGAGAACTGAAGGAGTTGAATTTATAGCTCTTAATACAGATATTCAAGGATTGCAACACACAAAAGCAGATTTAAAGATTCAAATAGGAAAAGAAATTTGTCGAGGGCTAGGTGCTGGAATGGATCCAAATCGAGGGAGAGAATCAGCAGAAGAAAGCCTTGAGGAAATTAATCAATCGGTCCAGGGAGCAGATATGATTTTTCTTACCTGCGGATTAGGTGGAGGGACTGGTTCAGGTGCTTCTCCTGTTGTTGCTAATTTAGCAAAACAAGCAGGAGCTTTAGTTATTGGAGTGGTAACAAAGCCTTTTACTTTTGAAGGGGAAAAAAGACTAGATATAGCTGATGATGCCTGGCAAAAACTTTTTAATGAAGTTGATGCCCTGGTAACTATTCCTAATGATAGAATTTTTAACATTATTGATGAAGAAACACCAATCTTAGATGCTTTTGGTAAAGTTGATGATATATTAAGGCAAGGAGTTGAAGCAATGGTTAATTTAATAGCTTATCCTGGCTTAATTAATTTAGATTTTGCTAATGTTCGTTCAACTCTTACAGAGGCAGGTAGTGCTTTATTGGGGATAGGAGTTTTTAAAGGACAAGATAGAGCAAAGAAAGCTGCTGAATTAGCAATTTCTTCTCCTTTATTAGATATTTCAATTGAGGGAGCTAAACGAGTTTTATTTAATGTTGCAGGGACAAAAGATATGTCTTTAGTAGAAATTCATAATGCTGCTAGAGTAATCACTCAATCAATAGCTAAGGATGCTCAAGTAATTTTTGGAGCTAGTTTTGATAATGACCTTCATAAAGGAGAAATAAAGGTTACTGTTATTGCTGGGGGCTTTGGAGAAGAATATAGGGAATTAAGTTCAGTCTTACCTTTAGAAATTAAAGTACCAATTAATAAGGAACAACAAGAGCAAGAAGAAAAAGAAAAAAAACAGGAAGAAGAAGAAAAGGAAAGAGAAGAATTTGAAATTCCCGCCTTTCTTAGAAGGAAAAAGAAAAAAGATTAAAGTAAATAAGAAAATAATTAATAGATTTGTTTTTTTGCATTCTATCTCTATGTATTTTATATAGTTGAACTGAGTAAAAAGTAGAATCTTAATAAAAGAATAAAACCTTTTTTTGAATGTAATCTTTGTTAAATATGACGCTCTCTTCTTCAAGAGTTTTCCGTCAATGTGGGGCGTCTTTTTTAATTGGAATAATTTTTTCTCATTATTTTCCTTTTCATATTTCCTTTTCTTTTTTAAGCACTTTTATTTTTTTATTAATTTGTTTTTGGTTTTGTTACAAACGAAGATCTGCTTTTTTATTTTTTATTTTGCTGAGTTTTTTTATAGGGCAAAGTCACTATATTTACTCTTTTGATCAATTAAATAAAACAGCAATAAAAGAAGAGCAGAAAATTGAGGTTGAGGCTTCTATTATTACAGAACCAATTTTAAAAGATAATTACCAAAGGATTATTATTCCTAATACAGTTATTTATACAGATAGATACCCTCTTTATCATTATGGAGATTTAATAAGAATCAAGGGGAAGGTTCAACCCTTTGAAAATTTTCGTTCTTATAGTTCAATAATTATTTCTGGAAAAATAAGCTATCCCAAGATAGAGTTTATCTCTTCTGGGAGATTTTCTTTAAAAAAAATTGCGCTATCTTTTAAAAATAAAATAACTGGAGCTCTCCAGAAAATTATTTCTGAGCCTCAAGTAAGTCTTTTAAATAGTATTATTTTTGGCGGTAAAAATAATTTATCAATTTCTTTGGAAAAAGAAATTCAAAAAGCAGGTTTATCTCATATTGTTGTTGCTTCTGGGCTTCATCTTTCAATTATTACCAAAATGTTTTCTAGTCTCTTGGCTCTTTTTTGTTTAGGTAATCTTTTAAATTTTGTTTTTCTTTGTTTGTTTTTATTAGGATTTGCTTTTATGGCTGGTTTAACATCATCAATTATTCGAGCTGCAATTATGTCTTTTTTATTGGTTTTAGCTCATTTTAGTTACCGTCTTTATAATCCCTTAAATGCTTTGCTTTTAGCTTGCTTGATAATGGTTTGGTTTAATCCTTTTCTTCTCTTTTGGGATTTAGGTTTTCAGCTTTCTTTTTTATCTACAGCAGGTATATTATTTTTCTATTCTAGATGGGAACAATCTTCGTTTTGGCAACATAGTTTTTTTAATCTTAAAGGAATGATAATTATTAAGCAGACAGTTCTTGCTTGTTTTTCAGCTTTGGTTTTAGTTGTTCCTTGGTTAATATTTAAAACCCAGAATTTTTCATTAGTTGCTCCTTTTACTAATATTTTGATTATTCCCTTGGTTCCTCTAATAATTGGTGGTGGAGCGTTAACAGCTATTGTTTCTTTTCTATTTTACCCTTTTGGTTTATTTTGTAGCATTTTTCTTGATTTTATTCTTTCTTATGCTCTTAAAGTAATCTCCTTTTTTTCTTCTTTATCTTGGGCAGAAATTTACATTCCAGATATTTTTCGTTGGGTAATTATCCCATATTATATTTTTATTTTTATCTATTTACGCAAGAATAAAATTTAATTTAAATTATTATGAATAAATATTTTAAATATTCTTTAATTATTTTGATTTGTGTAAATATTTTTACTTATTGGATTATTTTTGAATATTTTTATCTTGGTAGGGGGATAGTGAATTTTCTTGATGTTGGTCAAGGAGATGCGGAATTAGTTCAAACTTACTTGGGCAATATTTTAATTGATGCTGGTCCTGATGCAAGTCTTGTTAGGGAATTGAATAATTCTTTGCCTTTTTTTGATAGAACTATTGATCTTTTTATTCTTTCTCATCCTAATAAGGATCATTTTTATGGTATTTTTGAAATATTGGATAAATATAAAATAAGAGCAGTAATGCTTAATAATGTTTTTTATTCTGATGTTCAGTATCAGAAATTACTCCAAGAATTTGAAAAAAGAAATATTTTGATATTGAAAGGTTTTAACGGAGTTAAAGTTGATTTAGGAAAAAATGATATTTTATCTGTTTTGTATCCAAAAACAATGGTTTCCTTAAATGAAGATCCAAATAAATTTAGTCTAGTATTGTCTTTATGCTTAGAAAAGAACCAATTTCTTTTTACTGGAGACATTAGCGACGTTGAAGAAAAAGAAATAATTTCTTTTTTATCAAGAGATAATAAATTTCGGGTCTTAAAGGTGGCTCATCATGGTTCTCGCTATGCGTCTTCTGAGCTATTTCTCGAGTCTTTTATGCCTCATATTTCTGTTATTGAGGTTGGTCATAACAGTTATAATCACCCTCACCCTGACACTCTTCAGCGTTTAGAAAAGATAGGTTCTGAAATTTTACGTACTGATTTAGATGGAACAATTCGTTTTAAAATTGAATAGTTGCTTTTATAAGCCTTTTATTATACAATAATTTAAGATTAATAGTTAAAATATTTGTTTATGTCTAGAATTTGGATAGAGAAAACTCCAGAATATTTAAATAAAGAAATAAGTCTTTATGGTTGGGTGGATTCTCGTCGAGATCATGGGAAGATTATTTTTATTGATTTAAGGGATAAAACAGACAAAGTTCAAGTTGTTTTTTCTCCTGATAAAGAAGAGATATATGATTTAGCTGGAAAGCTTCGTTCAGAATGGGTAATTGAGATTAAAGGAAAAGTTAATCCTCGACCTGAAAATATGCAAAACCCAAAGATAGCTACAGGAAAAATAGAAATTGAGGCAACTGGTTTAAAGATTTTTAGTCAAGCTAATTCTTTGCCTTTTGATATATCTAATAAGAGTGAATCTGTTAATGAAGAAGTGCGTCTAAAATATAGATATTTAGATTTACGTCGCCAGCGCTTATATCAAAATTTAGTAAATCGACATAGAATAATTAAATTAATTAGAGACTTTCTTTCAGATAATAATTTTATAGAAATAGAAACACCAATTTTAACAAAATCTACACCAGAAGGAGCGAGAGACTATGTTGTTCCTTCCCGTTTAGAAGCAGGTAAGTTTTATGCTTTGCCTCAGAGCCCTCAACAGTATAAACAACTTTTAATGGTTTCTGGCATTGAAAGATATTTTCAGATTGCTCGTTGCTTTCGAGATGAAGATACTCGTGGAGACAGGCAGCCTGAATTTACTCAGCTAGACTTAGAGATGGATTTTCCTACTCAAAATGATATTTTACAATTAATAGAAAATCTTTTTAAAGAATTGATAATAAAAATTTATCCAGATAAAAGGATTAAAGAATTTCCTTTTCCAAGAATTTCTTATCAAGAAGCAATGGAAAGATATAATTCTGATAGACCTGATCTTAGAGAAGAAAACGACAAAGGAGAAAAGGACCCAAATGAATTAGCTTTTGCTTTTGTTGTTGATTTTCCTCTTTTTGAATGGAAGAAAGAAGAAAAACGATGGGGAGCAGTTCATCATCCATTTACACGACCTAAATTAGAATCAGGAGAAACGATTTCTCAAACAATAGAGAGAATTAAAAAAGACCCTGGTATTCCTTTGGCAGATCAATATGATTGTGTCTTAAATGGTAATGAAGTCGGTGGTGGTTCATTAAGAATTTCAGAACCTAAATTACTAGAAGCTATTTTTGAAATATTAGGTCATCAGTCTGAAGAAATTTCTGCAAAATTTGGTCATTTGTTGAAAGCTTTTAGTTATGGAGTCCCTCCTCATGGAGGTATTGCATTAGGTTTAGATAGAATAATAATGATCCTTCAAAATGAACCAAGTATTAGAGAAGTAATTGCTTTTCCAAAAACAGGTGATGGCAGAGATTTAATGATGGAAGCTCCTTCCACAATAGATTCTAAGCAGCTTAAAGAACTTCATTTGAAGACTTTTAATTCCTAAAAGTTTGTGGTATAATTCTCTCTAGGTCTTGCCGGATTAAGGAACGAGTCAGGACATTTTGTTTAGTAAGGGAGTTTTATATCTTTTATCTCTTGGGATAAGGGTGCGAGCACCCACTTGACTATTAGCTGATTCGACCTTAGTTGCGGGCAGGACCTTCTATTAACTATTCCTTATATTCAATTAAAATTATTTAAATATGGCTCGAATTTGTTCAATTTGCGGAAAAACATACCAAAAAGCAACGCATTATAAAAAAGTACGCTCTGCTTATAATCCTGTTTCTCGTCATCATCAAAAACCTAATTTACAATGGTTCAGGATGCCTGATGGAAAAAGGATTTTAGTTTGTTCAACTTGTCGCAAGCGTCTCTCAAAAACAATTTCTTAATTATAAATTATAATTTATCAAGTTTTGACTTGAGTTTTTATCGTATGAGTTTTAAAAATGAATGTGCTCTTGTTTTAATTAAACCTGATGGAATCCAGCGTAGTTTAATCGGTGAAATTATCTCTCGCTATGAGAGAACAGGGCTTAAATTATTAGCTTTAAAGTTTGTTTTACCAACAGAAGATTTGGTAGAAAAACATTATTCAGTGGATCCTAATTGGAAAATTAATGCAGGTGAAAAATCAATTCAAGCATATAAAGTAAAAAATTTAGAGCCTCCATACAAAGAAGCAGAAAAAATGGGAGAGGTAATTTTAGAAAGATTAAAAAAATATCTTTCTTGTGGTCCAGTAGTGGCAATGGTTTGGCAGGGAATGAATGCTGTAGGGGTAATAAAAAAAATTACTGGAGGAACAGACCCTTTGGCTTCTAATGTTGGCACTATTCGTGGGGATTTTACACTTGATTCTTGTACTGTAGCTGATGTTGACGATCGAGCAGTTAGGAATTTAGTTCATGCATCAGGAACTCCTTTGGAAGCAGAAAAGGAAATATCCCTTTGGTTTAAACCAGAAGAATTAATACAATATTCTTTAGTTGGGGAGTCAATATTATATGATGTTAATTTAGATGGTATTTTAGAGTAGGCTTTAAATTTTAAAACTTTCGGGGCATAGTGTAATGGCCAACATGCACGCATGGGGTGCGTGTGATTCTGGGTTCGAGTCCCAGTGCCCCGACTGAATTGTATAAAATTTATCGTTAAAACAAGAAATTATCTAGTTTTATTAATTTAGAAAGAAGAATAATAGAAAGATTAATTAGTTACTCCAAAATTAGAATGGAGTATTTTAATTTTTATTAAAGACATAATACTAATAATTATTATTACAGAAAAAGGGAAACAATTGTTAAAGCAATGAATGTGTATTAAAATATTATTAGATTAATTGGCATGTTAATCATTACTGAAGTGAATAATAAAAATATTGTTTATTTAAAGAATGAATTTTTTTTCAAATAATATAATAAAGATATTAATATTTATAATTTCTTTGTTTTTGATAGGGACCTTCTTTTTTATTTTAAATTTATCATCTCAGGACGCTAGTATAAAAGAGCAAAAATATTTAGAAACAATTTTAAATTCCGAAACTTTGGTAAAGGAAGAAATAGTTGAATCGCTAGAAGAAACTTTAATATCTGAAGAGAGCATTGTAGAACCATTGTTTTTCTTTTCTGCTACTGAGTTAAAGCAAGGTGATACCTTAATTATTTTTGCGGAAAATATTTCTAAAGAGGATAAAATTATTGGAAAATTTAATAATCAATTATTTGATTTTTTTCCAATTGAAACATTAGGGAAAAAAGTAGCTCTTGTAGGAATAGATGCCAAAAAAATCCCCGGAGATTATCTTGTATCAATTTTTCTTGCTGACGAGTTAATAGTTGAAAAAACAATAAAAGTTGAAAAAAGTGATTTTTATATTACTAAAATAGTAATAGCTCCAGAATTAGAAGAAAAAGGTTTTACTTCTTCGAATATATCAGAGAATATTTCTACAGAAGATGGAGTTATTATTTATGAAATTACAAGAGGCTATAGTCCACAAGCTTATTTTAATGAATCTTTTGTTTATCCTTTAGATAAAATAATAAATGTTGGTGCCTTTGGTAATATTAGAAAAGATAATGGAGTTACGATTCAGCATTTAGGAGTAGACTTAGATGCAGCTGAGGGTACGTCAATCTATGCTATTAATAATGGTAAAGTGGTCTTCGTTGATGAATTGACAGTTTTTGGTAAGACAGTAATTATTGATCATGGGTTAGGTATTTATTCTTTATACCTTCATTTATCTGAATTTAATACTTTTGAAGGAGAAATGGTGTCCAGAGGTGAAGTAATTGGCTTTTCTGGAAATACTGGTTGGTCAAACGGTCCACATTTACATCTTTCTATTAAGATAAATGGAGCAAGTATTGACCCTTTGAAATTTATAGATAATTTTGGTATTCTTTTAGAGAACAAGTAATTAATTTTAAAAAATAAAAAAACATGAATAAATCCTATCTTTTAATAATAATATTTATTTTAGGGTTGATTTTACTTGGGACTGGCTATTATTTTCTTAATAAAGAAAAAGCAGATATAGTTTGTACTATGGATGCTAAAGAATGTCCAGATGGTTCTTTTGTTGGCAGAATACCTCCTGATTGTGAATTTGCACTATGCCCAGGAGAAGAGAAAGGTATTTTTGTCTTTTCTCCTCAGAGAGATCAAGAAATAGGCACTCCTTTAAAGATAACTGGTGAAGCTAAGGGTCCTTGGTATTTTGAAGCTCAGTTTTCAGCAGAACTTTATAACAATGATAATGAATTATTAGGTACAGCTATTTTAACAGCAAAAGATGATTGGATGACAGAAGATTTTGTTGCTTTTGAAGGAGATTTGGATTTTCATGGGCAGATAACTTCATCTGGGGTTTTAAGATTTTTGAGTGCTAATCCCTCAGGCTTAGCTGAAAATCAAAAAACTTTTGAAGTTCCAGTTAAACTTATAGAACCGACTCAAAGTGTTTTGCTTTATTATTATAATCCAGAGCAAGACAAGGATGAGCAAGGGAATATTAAGTGTAGTCGAGATGGTTTAGTAGCTATTGAAAAAGAAATTTCTGTTAATAAAACATCAATTCCAGATGTTATAAGTCTTTTGCTGAGAGGTAAAGAAAATTTATCCACAGAACAAGAAGCAGAAGGGATAACAACAGAATTTCCACTTGAAGGGGTGATTCTTTCCGGAGCTAATTTAAAAGCAGATGGAACACTAGTTTTGACTTTTGAAGATCCTTTGCACAAAACTTCTGGTGGTTCATGTCGAGCAGGAATTTTATGGTTTCAGATAGAAGAAACTGCTAAACAATTTGATGGTGTCGAAAAAGTTGAATTTATGCCAGAAGAATTATTTCAACCATAAATAATTAATCAAGTAAAATTAGAAACATAAAGGTCGTTAATAATAAAATTAATTTAAAATATGGATAACAAAACATTAATAGCTTTAAGAGAGGATTTAGTTGGAGAATTAGATGCCATTAACTTATATCAAGTTCATATTGATGAAATTGATGATGAAGAAGTAAAAAAAGTTTTAGCTCATATCAGAGACGATGAAAAAGAACATGTTGCTGAATTAGTAAAGATAATAAGAAAATTAGACGCTTCTCAAGAAGAAAAATTCCAAAAAGAAGAGCTTTAAAAAATTAAAACCCAATTTAAATAAAGTTTAAATGGGAAGTGGAAGAAGCGCAAAAAAATATTGGGCTCAAAAAGTAACATCAACAAGTAATGCCTTGGATTTAGAAAGGGGTGTTTTTACTTGGCAAGATCCTAAAAAAATAGCCCAATCCCTTAAAAAATCAGCTGAAAAAAGTACTAGACGAAAGAGCTCTCCTTTTCAATCAGCAATGTCAATGCTTAATTTTTATATCAATCGGGCAGGTAAAAAAATAGATTCTAAACAAATTAAAATCCTAGAAAAAGCTAAAGAAGAATTAAGATTAATTTTTAAGAGAAAATAAATTATTTATGGAAAAAACATTTCAATACTTGGTTTTTCTTTTTATTGGCCTTTGCGGAATTTTTGTTGGAAGGAAAATAGCAATTAAAAGAGCTTTAAGAAAGAAATTAGAAAATAAAAATGTTAATTAAAGTTAAGGTTTTTTCTAATGCCAAGAAGCAAAAATTGATTAAAAAATCAAAAGATAATTTTGAGATACAAGTAAAATCTAAACCATTGCAAGGTCAGGCGAATAAGGAAGCAATTAAGGTTTTAGCAGAATATTTTGAGGTTCCAAAATCTAAAGTAAGAATTATTAATGGTTTTAGACATACTAATAAAATTTTTTCAGTTTCGGAAAATTTAGATAATAAACTTTAATATATGAAAAAAAGAATTAAAAATAAAAGATTAAAAAATACAAAAGATTCACCATTGCGTCGGCCGCCTCGTTTAGAAGGAGAAACCCATAAGTTTGGTATAAAAAATAAAAAAGGTCAAAGAAAAAGTAATAAAAAATAAAAATATGATAGAAGAAATAGCAGAGTTTTTAATAATGAATCCCTGGTTTATTCTCTTGATCATTGCTTGGTCGTTACCTTGGAAAGGAGTCGCTCTTTGGAAAGCTGCTAAAAACGATCATAAGTGGTGGTTTATTCCTTTGTTGATTGTAAATACGGTTGGTGTTTTAGAGATGATTTATATCTTTGTTTTTAGTAAAAAGAAATAATTTGTAAACTAAAGAATAACAAAAAAGACCTATAAACAATAAACACTCTGAGAAGGGTGTTTTGTTTATAAAATATCCTTAGTTTTATGATATAATAAAGTGATTAAAATCTAAGAATATATGGATAAAAATAAACCTTTAGCTGATAGAATGAGGCCTGAGTCTCTAAGCGACTTTTTTGGTCAAGATGATCTAGTTGGTAAGGGAAAATTATTAAGACAAGCAATTGAAGAAGATAAAGTGCCTTCAATGATTTTTTGGGGACCGCCAGGAAGCGGGAAGACTACATTAGCTTATATCATTGCTAAAAAAACTAAATCAGAATTTAAACAAATTAGTGCTGTTTCAAGTGGATTAAAAGATTTAAGAGTTATTTTAGCAGAGGCAGAAGCTAATAAAAGATTAGGGATAAAAACGATTCTTTTCATTGATGAGATTCATCGTTGGAATAAATCTCAACAAGATGCCTTACTTCCGCATATAGAAAATGGAGCAATTATTCTTATTGGAGCAACAACAGAAAATCCAAGTTTTGAAGTCGTTGGTCCTTTACTTTCTCGTTGTCGGGTTTTTGTTTTAAAACAATTAGCAAAGCCTTATTTATTAAAAATTATTAAAAGAGCCCTTGAAGATAAAGAAAAAGGATTGGGAGCATTAAAAATAAAAATTAATGATAAAATAATTAAACTTATTGCAGAAATGAGTAATGGTGATGCTAGGATTGCTTTAGGTGCTCTTGAATATGCTGTATCTTTGTCAACTAATATTACGGCAGATATTATTAAGGAAGCTTTTCAAAAATCAAATTTATTTTACGATAAAAACGGTGAAGAGCATTATAATATAATTTCTGCTCTTCATAAATCAATGAGAGGTTCTGATGCTAATGCGGCCTTGTATTGGTTGGCTAGAATGCTAGAAGCAGGGGAAGATCCTTTATATATTGCACGTCGTCTAGTTCGTTTTGCTTCAGAGGATATTGGTTTAGCTAATTCTCAGGCCTTAAATCAAGCAGTAGCTGCTTATGAGGCCTGTCATTTTATTGGTATGCCAGAATGCAACGTTATTTTAGCTCAGGCGGTTGTCTATATGGCTAAATGTAAGAAATCAAATGATTTGTATGTTGCTTATGAAAAAGTCGTTTCTGATATTAAAAAATATGGCAATCTTTCAGTTCCTTTGCATATTCGTAATGCTCCAACAAAATTAATGAAAAACTTGAATTACGGCAAAGGATATAAATATAGTCCTAATTATAACTACAAAGAAGAGCAAGAATATTTACCTCAGGAATTAAAAGGAAAAAAATATTTAAAATAAAATTTATCTTTAATT
>JAQTTC010000027.1 GCA_028711005.1 Minisyncoccota bacterium | reverse complement strand
AAACTAGATAATCAAGGTAGAATTTTAGTTCCTGATTATTTAAGAAAATATGCTGGTTTAGGGAAGAAAGTAGTTTTGGCAGGTGTTTACAATCGTCTAGAAGTTTGGGATGAAAAAGAATGGACTAAATACAAACAGAGAACAGAAAAAGAATCGGGAAATATAGCAGAAAGGTTGGGAGACTTAGGAATTTAATAAAAACGATATGTCTCATGTTCCAGTTCTTTTAAAAGAAGTAATTCATTACTTAAACCCACAACCGAACGAAAATTTTATTGATGCAACGATTGGAGAAGCAGGGCATACAATGGCTATTCTCGATAAGAATAAACCAAATGGTAAGGTTTTGGGCATTGAAATAAACCCTGATCTTTTTCAAAAGCTACAAAGAATTGAAAACGAAGATTCAAAATTAAATGTTAAAGAAAGATTGATTGTAGTTAATGATTCCTATGCCAATTTAAAAGAGATTGTTAGGAATAATAATGTTCAACCAATCCATGGAATAATCTTTGATTTAGGTATTTGTTCTTGGCAAATAGAATCATCAGGAAAGGGCTTTTCTTATCAAAAAGATGAACCTTTAGATATGCGATTTAATCCTAATCAAGATTTAACAGCAGCAGAAATTATAAACTTTTGGGAGATAGAAAAAATAGAACAAATTTTAAGAGAGTATGGAGAAGAAAGATATTCTCATCGAATCGTTGTAGCCTTAAAAGAAGCAAGAAAAAAAGAGAGGATTGTTGGTACTCAGCAATTGGTAGATCTTTTAAAGAAAACCCTTCCTAAAAATTATGATAATAGAAGAATTCATTTTGCGACACGTGTTTTTCAAGCTTTACGTATTGCTGTTAATAAAGAATTAGAAAATATTGAGGAAGGATTAAAACAAGCTGTACAAATATTAGAACCAAAAGGGAAGATCGTTGTTATCTCTTTTCATTCTTTAGAAGACAGAATTGCTAAAAGATTCTTTAAAGAGCAGGAAAAAAATAATGAATTACAAATTCTTACTAAAAAACCAATTTCTCCTTCAATAGAAGAAATTAAAAAAAACCCTCGGTCGCGTTCAGCAAAATTAAGAGCTGCTCAAATTAATTAATTATTAAAATACAATTGCTTCCATGACTATTATTCATAACCACAATAAAAATTATAGATATCAATCTATTGCTTTAAATTCTCGAAGAAAATTATCTTCAAGGAACCATAGAAGAAAATGGAAATTTTTTGTTAATGGAGCTAGTGAATATTTAGGTCATATTAAATTAACTTTTTTCTTTTTGGCTCCTATTATAATAATTAGTGGCTTTTGGCTTTTAATATTTGGACAAAACATTTCTGCTGATTATAAGATTTATAGTTTAAAAAATGAATTAACTCAAATAGAAGATAGAATTAATTTTCTACATGAAAAATCAGCTAATATTACCTCAACAGAGAAAATTGAAGATTGGGCAGAAGAAAATGATTTTGTGCCTGTAAAAGTTTTTTCTTATTTAGATTTAAGTAATAAGAATTTAGTTCAAAGATAGAGGTAATTTTATAATGAGAAGAAAAAAAGGATATTTTAAAAACAAATCTTTTTCTAACAGTAATAACCAAAATAGTTATTCTTTTGAAAAAAGAATATTATTTGTCTATTTTTGTTTTATTGCTGTTTTTTTTATTTTAGCTAGTCGCCTTTATGCTTTACAGATAAGGGATTATGCTCAATTTTCAAATCAAGCTGAAGATATTCATGAAGCAACTGCAATTTTAACCCCTCAAAGAGGGTTAATTTATTGTCAGGATAAAAATGGAGAATATATCCCATTAGCAATGAATAAAAAATATTATTCACTTTACACTGTCCCTAAAGAGATAGAAAATCCTGAAGAAGTAAGTGAAATTCTTTCAGAATTGACACAATTGCCCTATGAAGAAATTTTTGAGAAGGTTAGCAAGTTAGATGATCCTTATGAGTTGATATTGAAAAAAATAGATGATGACGATTTTATTAATCAGATTGAAGAACAAAATTTACAAGGTGTTTATTTTAATGAAGAATATCACCGTTATTATCCTTTTGAATCTTTTGCTGCTCAAACAATTGGTTTTGTTGCTGAGGGTGATGATGGATCAATAAAAGGCCGATATGGTTTAGAGGCATATTATGACAAAATTTTAGAAGGTCAATCAGGTGTTTTTCAGGGAATTAAAGATGCTTTAGGTCGCTTGGTGCGTTCAACTTTTTCTCAGGAAAAAAAGCAAATTGAGGGAATTTCAATTGAAACAACTTTAGATAAAAATGTTCAATTTGCAGCTCAGAAAGCTCTAGAGGATTTAATGGATGTTAGGGAGGCTTCTAAGGGAACAATTATTGTAATGGAGGTAAAGACAGGAAAGATTTTAGCTTTAGCTAATTGGCCAACTTTTAATATTAATAATTTTGCTGAAATAACAGATTATTCTATTTTTAGAAACTATGCTGTTGAAGAAAGGTATGAACCAGGGTCAGTGATGAAACCGTTTACGATGTTAGCTGGTTTGGACACAGGTAAAGTTACTCCAGATACAACTTACATTGATAAAGGTTATTATCAAGCTGGTGATTATCTCATAACAAATTATAAAGACCAGGTGCATGGAGAAGCTACTATGCGTAATGTTTTAGAATTTTCTATAAATACTGGAGCAATTTTTGTTGCCAAACAAGTTGGTGTAGAAAATCTAAGAAAATATTTTAAACAATTAGGCTTTGGGGAAATTACTGGTATAGACTTACCTCACGAAATTACTGGAGACTTATCTAATTTAGAGTATCCAAAAGTGAACGATGCTTATTTTGTGTCGTCTTCTTATGGATTAGGTATATCAGTAACTCCAATATCTTTAATTCGAGCTTATGCGATTTTGGCTAATAAAGGTAAAATGGTTATTCCTTATCTTGTTGAAAGTACAAGAGACAGCTCTGGCAATCGGACTTCTTTAATGCCTTTAAAGCAATCTGAAAACCCAGTTCAAGTAGTTAACGAAGAAACAGTTGAAACCTTAACTTCAATGCTAGTTGGAGTGATAGAAAATGGATATGGTGGTAATGCTAAAATAAAAGGATATAGTTTAGCTGGAAAGACAGGAACATCATTTGTTTCTTTAAAAGAAGAACTAGGCTATTCAGAGGAAGAAACTCATACTTTTGCTGGATTTTTTCCTGCCTCAGATCCAGAATATGTAGTTTTGGTAAAGATGGATAAACCTCATGCAGGCGGAGAAGCAGCTAGTCAAACTGTTACTTTAGCTTTTAGGGAAGTGGAAAGATTTCTGATAAACTATTATAATATTCCACCTGACGAATTATAGAAATATGAAAAGAAAATTTATTCAATCTATTCTTAAATATTTAGCCAAACTTATCTTATGGCGCTATA